>CAYGNA010000163.1:0-8273 GCA_964351065.1 uncultured Pseudomonadales bacterium | reverse complement strand
AGGATGACGTGAACCTGGATTCGCTGCGCCGCCTCTCCATTTTTGTCAGGGACCAGGAAACCGTTTCGCTGGAGTCAGTCGCAGACATCACGCTCGACACCTCCATGCGCGGCATCCGACGGGAAAACCGCGAGACCTCCATTAACGTCAGTTTCAGTACCAAACGCGGGCCACCTGCGATGGCCCAGTATGTCGTCGAGGATGTCATGCAGAAGTTTGAGTTGCCACCGGGTTACCGCTGGGAACTGGGGCAGGAGTTCAAGCGTGATGATGAAATGTTCCGGGAGATGGCTTTTAACGTGCTGCTTGCCATAGTGCTCGTTTACATGGTCATGGCGGCACTGTTCGAATCAGTGCTGTTTCCTTCCACGGTGCTGATTGCGATTGGCTACTCGGTGGTGGGTGCATTCCTGTCGCTCTGGATTACAGGTACAACGCTAACCGCCATGGCCCTGACCGGCATGTTGCTGCTGGCAGGTATCGTGGTCAATAACGGCATTGTGCTGCTGAATCGTATTATTCAGTTGCGTTCTGAGGGGGTAGGGCGCACTGACGCGATTATCGCCAGTGGTCGCCAGCGGCTTCGCCCTATCCTGATGACGGTCTGTACTACCTTTGTTGCGATGCTCCCACTTGCGATTGGTGATACCCGGGTGGGCGGAATGGGACCTTCCTATTTTCCGATGGCCAGGGCGTTAATTGGCGGCCTGGTGTTTTCAACGCTGGTGACGCTGGTGATCCTGCCCCTGGTATACGTGTTGATGGATGATCTGAAGGCAGCGTTAACCACATTCTGGCGGGAGACGCTGGCCAGGGCGCGCAGAGACAGCACAGCCTGACCTTGTCTGTATGATTTGAATACCTGCTACGGGCTATAGCCACGGAATGTGGGTTCCCGCTGCCAAAAGAATAGCCGCCCCAACAATCGCCGCGCCTCTATCAAATTTTCCTGCCTGGCATACATTCTAGGATTGGAATGACCATCTATTTATATGGGATAAATATCCCAATTAATATTGACATGGCGCAAAAAAAGGGAAAAAATTCCCAAATGATAAATGCCGCCCTACAAAGTGCTATTGCCCGTGTTCTGCGTCCGCTGGTGCGGGTGCTGCTACGTCATGGCTTCTCGCACGGGGATTTCAACGAGATTGCCAAGCGGGTTTTTGTCGAGGTTGCCGACAGCGACTTCCGCCTGCCTGGACGCAAGCAAACCAATGCCCGCGTGGCCATGCTGACGGGTATACAGCGAAAGGAAACAGGGCGCCTGATGGCACTTGATCCTGTTGAAGGCGACGAGCTCGACCAGCAGTACAACCGCGGTGTTCGCATCACGGCAGGCTGGCGTCGGGACAGTGATTTTCTAAACGCGGCGGGTGACCCTGCTCCGCTGGCATTTGACGGTGAGGCTGGTTTTAGTGAACTGGTGCGCCGCTATAGTGGTGATCTGCCTGCGCGCGCTGTACTCGATGAGCTTCGACGGGTTGGAACCGTCTCACAGGACAAGGATGGGATGATTACGCTCTTGCCCGACGGCGTGCACACCCCGCTCGCTGATGTAGAAGCGCAGATCAACATCATGGGCAATGCGGGTAAAGATCTGTTGAGCACGATTGACCATAACCTGCAGCATACTGACAAGTACCTTCAGTTGACCGTGGCATACAACAACCTGCCATTGACCGCTGCCCGTCGTTTTCAGCACATCAGTCATGAAGAGAGCCTGCAGTTGCTCAAGCGGTTTGATGCCTGGTTGGCAGAACACGACAGAGACAGCAATCCCGGTATGTCTGAGGAAGACGGGCGAGTAAGGGCAGGCATTGGGATCTACTATTTTGAGGAAGACATGAGATGAAGAAGCGAGCGACCATGCTGGTTATCGGGCTGATGGCGCTTGTTGCTGGCTGTTCTGAGGGTGGTATTGGCGGTACAGGTTCCGTGGTTGAAGGACCAGCGCCGCTGATGGTATTCGGGCAGGCCAACAAAGGGCCATTTGGACCCGGGGCCGTGATAACGGCCGCGCGGCTGGATCAAAGCACAGTGCAAGTGCAGAGCCAGACCACTGGCAAGTTAGGTGAGTTTAGCCTGGCCCTGGTGCCGGGTGAGACATACTTGCTGAATGCCAGCGGAACCTATTTCAGTGAGCTTACTGGCAGCGATGCTGGCACGAACCTCGTGCTTGCTGCAATCGTGCAGCCCGAGGCGGGCGAACCCGTGAACGTCAATGTGGCCACCCACGTGATTCATCAACGCGTGCTAGCACTGCTGGGAGGTAATAGTGGTGTCGGGGTTGACACAGCGATAGCAACGGCAACCAACGAGCTTGTGCTGGCGCTAACCAGTGTACTGCCCGCACCTGTTAATCCCATCGTGTTTTCGGAGCTGCTTCTCATCAATGCTGCGCAAAACACACCTAATGACGAGGGTAATGCCTGGCTGCTGGCTTTGAGTGCACTTCTCGAAACTGCGGGCGGCCAGCATGTGAGCGAGTTGCTGAACGCGATGACACAGGGCTTTGCGAGTAGCGGTACTCTGGATGTATCAATCCTGGCGCAACTTAATGCGGCTATTGGACAGATTGATCCGGATACCATCATGTTAAACCTCATAAATCTCGAGCCTGCTTTTAGCAGAAACGCCCTTGTGAATAGCGGTGCATTTACCGCAGCCGAGGCAGCCTCGGTGGACTGTCGGGTTTTTAGCTCCAGACTCCTGTGTGCAGGAAGTGAACCAATACCCGCTGGCAGCTTCGACAGCGCCCTTGGCCAACTGGCATCAGCGGACAGTCAGGCGGTCAGCGTTTCGGCACTGGTGGCAGACCTTAACCAGTTTATTGACACGGACCGTGATGGACTCGTCAATACGGATGACGCGGATGATGACAATGACGGTATTGAAGATTCGGCTGATGTCACACCTTACGATAATCAATTACCAGTAACGCCGGGAGGGGTGCTGTAATGAAGATACTGTCTCTGTTTTCCATGTTGTTGTTAATCACTGCGTGTAGCGGTGGGGGCGGCGGCACGACCAGTTCCGCACCGGAGCCGGTCACACCTTCGCCACCAGATCCGAACGAGCCAGCGCTATTGTTACCTGCAGGCTCGACCGCCGCGTTTGAGTCTTATTTACGCGAAGGATTAATGCAGTGGTCAGGTCTGGCAAACAATTCTGCGCTGGTGCAGCAAACTGTGATTTCGACCGGCTTGCCTGCGCGGCAGCAACCAGAAGCCGTGTTTGTAGCAAGACCATCGGACGGGCTCTTAACTCCAAACGTGCCAACAACTGCGCTCGACTCGCTGGCTGTGCCGGTCGTTAGTGAGACAAACCTGATTGTCGCCGGCGTGGATGAAATAGACCTAGCCCGTTTTGATGGCGAGTACGTTTATCTGGCCAACCAGGACAGACTGCAGATTGTTCGTGCAACACCGGGTAGCGAAAAAGAAATTGTCGCCACCGAACGCCTGACGACCGATCAATCTTCAGTATCACATGGTCTGTACCATTTGAAAGATACATCGCTTTCTCGTCTGGTGAATGTCCGTGGTGCCATGCAATACGCCGCCTGGGATACTTTATATATATCGCCCTGGAACTGGAACGGCACCACGGGCGTCGACTTTGTTGATGTTGATATGCCAGTTGCGCCTGCTGTAGTTCAGCAACTGTCTATTGATGGTAGTTATGTCAACTCACGACGGATAGGCAACATGCTTTACCTGGTGACGCGCTACACGCCAACGGTGGAAGGAATATTGCCGTTTGCCGAGAGTGCTGAAGACAAGGCCCACAATCAAGCGCTCATCGACAACATGGATATTGCTGAACTGTTGCCGAAAATCAGGTTCAGCGATGGCTCAGATGCACCGCTGGTCTCCAGCAGCGCCTGTTTTGTTCCTCTTGAGGAAGCGGGAGATACGGTCTACTTCCCGACAATTACAACCATAACCGCCATCGATATCTCGTCGCCGACAAATTTTTCATCACTTTGTATGGCGGAAGGCACAACGGGTATGTTCGTCTCTCAGCAGGCAATCTACCTTGCGGCCTATAAGTCCGGAATCCTGCCAGATAACAGCTATTACGATGAATCCATCATCCACAAAATAAGTATTGGTAGCGGCGCGCCGCGCTATGTTGGTTCCGGCAAGGTGCCAGGTACCTTCTGGGGAGATCCTGCATTCCTCATGGGTGAACACGAAGGTAATCTCACCGCAATCACCACGGTCACTGGCGCCAATGTCTCACATCGACTGACGGTTCTGGGCGAATCGAGCCAGGCCTTCCAGCTTGACGTGTTGGGACATATTCCCAACGAGACCCGTACAGCTCCGATTGGCAAACCGGGAGAACAGATTTTTGCCTCGCGCATTGTGGGTGATCGTGCTTACGTGGTGACTTTCGAGCAGATAGATCCCGTCTATGTGATTGATCTCTCGGTACCCGCTGACCCGGTAATTCTGGGTGAGCTCGAAATACCGGGTTTTTCGACATACCTGCATCCCATTTCAGAGACACTCCTGCTCGGCGTTGGCAAGGACTCTGAAACCCAGAATGGGACGGCGTGGTTTCAGGGTGCGAACGTTCGCCTGTTCGACGTCAGTAACCCTGCGTCCCTGACGGTGCTGGCTGATCTGAAGATAGGTCGTCGCGGAACGGATTCGCCCTTGACGTGGGATTCTCATGCTTTCACTTCTATAGAGATTGATGGCATCCACCGTATTGCAATGCCATTTCGGGTCGCCGGTGACCATCTGCCGGCCAACGACGACGCCACGTCCTACTATCCATGGACGGAGAATGCACTTTACCTGTTTGAGGTTGATAAGGCTGCTGGCACCCTGACACAGGTAGGCAAGGTAGTAACTGAAAACCACCTTACCGGGGAGCGGTACCAACCGAACTGTTGTGCCTGGAACGAGCGCACTTTTCTGAATGGCAACTCGATTTATCACCTGGCCAAATCGAGGCTGTTTGAGTCAAGCTGGAGTGATCCGGCCATGACGTCAAACCTGTTTGTGCCCACGGTATTCATCAATCCCGAAAACACTGCAACGACAACCGAACTGCGTGATGGTCTGATTATTGGGCTCTTTGACGCCAATACACGGGAATACCTGAGCTGTGCCATCGCGACAGCCAGTAGCGATGACGTAGCAGTGCCACTCAAAACTGGTTGCGATGATGATGCGAACAAGGGACTGCTGGAGCAACCGGGGTCGTTTACTGTGGATGTGCTTAGAGCAGGTTATGCGTCCTGGCAAACCAGTGACGTTAGAGTTCAGAGCGATCAACATCATGTAGGTGCTACAGTGCTCAATGTATACCTGACGCCGCTCTAAAGGGGGCGTCATCACGACTCTGCACCACTTCCCTGCGCCAGCCATAAGCAGAACGATGCCCATTGATGAGGCCCAACCGGCTGGAATCGATGCGCCGCCGTTTGCCTGTTAGCAACCCCAACTGCCGCGCCCCCAAATGGGACGGTATGTCCGGTGCGACCCCAAAAAGAGGCGTCTTTAGTCTGGAAGTTGGTCCAATTGCAGGGCCTTTTAGAAAGTTAAACCTATTAAAAACATAAGGTTACCTCGAAAATACAGACCGATCATGAGAATGGCACGGGAATTGTATGGGATAAGCCAAAATTCCATTACGAGGGGGCAGACCACATTCCATGGAAATTACGTTGTTGAGTGTCGTTTTCCTGCTTGGTGCACTGTTTGCTGCAGGGGCTATTGCAGGGCTGACGGCCGGATTGTTCGGCAATGGTGGCGGTTTTGTTGTAGTTCCTGCATTACTCGCTGTTTTTCCGCTGTTTAGTGATAACACCGCCCAGCACATTTATGTCGCAGTAGGTACGTCACTCGCCTCAATTATCGTGTCGTCCAGTCGTGCGGTCCAGGCGCACATGAAGCGTGATGCGGTGGACTTTGAAGTGTTAAAGGGTTGGGCACCCTGGCTTGTGCTTGGTGTCGCGGCGGGGTTGTATGTCGCCTCCCTGATTGATGGCACAAGCCTGATCCTGGTATTTGCGATTGGTGTGCTCTTTTACTCTTTCTATTTTCTCTTCCCGGAGTTTTTTGCAAATAAGGGCGGCTTCTCCATGCCAAAAGGCGTAGGCAGGGCAGCATTGGCATCCGGGCTTGGCGGCTTTTCCTCGTTGCTTGGAATTGGTGGCGGAACGATTACGGTTGTGACCATGGTTGTTTGTGGTCGTAAAGTCCACCAGGCAGTAGCAACAGCATCAGGTGTGGGTTTTGTCATTTCGCTGCCAGGCGCCATAGGTTTTATCGTACTGGGCTGGAATGTGCCTGACTTGCCCATAGGCTCCCTCGGGTACGTCAATTTACCTGCGCTGTTGGCAATATGCGTGATGTCGATAATCACCGCACCCATTGGCGCAAAGTGGGCTCACAGCCTGCCTGAGGTTACCTTGAAACGAATTTTTGGCATTTACCTGTTGGGTGTTTCTTCAACCATGTTCTACAAGACACTTGCCGCCTATTAACCACAACCACTAATTACCAAAACCATTCATTACCACAACCAATACCACCACAAAGAAGAGGTCAGAAAATGGCAACCGATTTTTCCAGACGGGGATTTTTACAAAGTTCGGCGCTATTCGCCGGGGCAGTCGCGGGTAGCGCCGTGGTGCCCTTTAGTAGCGCGGTCGCCGCTGGTGCTGCCAGCACCGGTATTATGTATGGGCCAGCCCCAGGCGTTGCCAAGCTCAATGCGAACGAGAACCCCTACGGTCCCAGCGAGAAAGCGTTGAAGGCCATGGCAGAGGCTTCAGCCAAAGGCGCCTACTACGTTGGTGACGTTGTCAGCACGTTGATATCCATGATTGCAGAACGTCACGGTGTGTCTGAGGATTACATCAGCCTGAGTTCGGGCTCGAGTGGTGTCCTGACCTACCTTGCTGTTGCCAAATCAAGGGAGGGGAAGATATTGGGCCCCGACTTATTCTGGGACACAACCACCAGGGCAGCTCTGCGCCAGGGTGGTGAACTGATTCGAACACCGCCGACCAAAGATCTGGGTATTGATCTTGACGCGCTCTATGCTGCGATAACACCTGATGTTTCCATGGTGCAGATATGCAATCCAAACAACCCAACGGGCATGGTTGTTGATTCGAAAGAACTGACGGCCTTCTGCAAGAAAGCATCCAAAAAGGCAACCGTGCTGATGGATGAGGCTTACAACGAAATTACTGATGACCCTGAGGGTAACTCCATGGTTGGGCTCATCAAGGAAGGTTATGACGTTGTTGTGGCACGGACTTTCTCCAAGATCTACGGGCTTGCAGGCATGCGTATTGGTTACATGATTGCTGCCCCCGAAACTACTGAGCTGGTTCAGCGATATGGACTTGGCAACTATGCCATGAACCAGGCTGGGGTCGCGGCCGCAGTGGCGACTTATGACGACACGAAGTTTCTGGGCTACTCCAAGTCTAAAATTCTGGAAGCCAGGGAGATGCTGACTGAGGCTGTGACATCAGCCGGATTGACAGCTGCACCTTCTCAGGCAAGTTTCCTGTTTGTTGATCTGGGTAACCTGAATGCAGAGTCTTTCCGTCAGGAAATGGCCAAGCGAAATGTGCTTATTCGTGGCATCTATGGTGAGTACACCAACTGGTCCAGGGTAAGCATGGGCAAGATTGAAGATGTTAAGAAGTATGTTAAAGCATTACCCGCGGCACTTGATGCCACAATGAAGGCTTAAGATGTAGCGCACCTCCCCCGGGGCGACCTACGCGCGTTACCATCGCACGTGGGTCGCCCTAATCTAATCCCCTTTCAGCAAACCTATCAGCAACCCTTTTTAGCAACAAAACATCCTGCTCATGATGCAAGGTCTGCGGAGTTACACGTGGACAGGCAACCGAGAGCGATTTACGAACGTGACTCTCCTCCAGCCCTCCAGAAGTTCTTTACGTTTCTGGCCTCGTACAGGAACCAATGCCCTTGGACTGCAATGCAGCCTGGCTATGAATCTCGTCACCCGGCAATACCCTGGTACGCGTGTTGTGGTTAGAACCCTAATACGCTGACGCTAAACAGGAGCCAGTAACTCGTAACCAAGAACCAGTAGCCAGGAACAACAAAACGCGGGGCAAAAAAAACCCCGATCAATAATCGGGGTTTTTTGCTGTCGCCTTGTTTGTGTAGATCAGCTTTTGATATCAGCCTTAGAAGTCAGGGTTCAGGAGCGTGAAGTAGAACGAAACCTGACAGGGTACAACTGAACGAGCAGAGTAGCGG
>CAYGNA010000162.1:0-8288 GCA_964351065.1 uncultured Pseudomonadales bacterium | reverse complement strand
AAGGCAAGGTTGATATTGCGGGTGACGCGCTGACCTGGCGCCAGCGGCTGGGCGAGCGGGGTTGGGGCACGCCAACCTGGCCAAAAGAGTATGGTGGTGGCGGTCTCAGTCACCAGCAAGCACGCGTGCTGAACGAAGAAATGAACAAGGCGGGTGCTATCAATCCCATCCCGCTGCTGGCAGGTATGGGTGTGACCATGGTTGGGCCAACCATTCTTGAGTACGGTACACACGACCAGAAACAGCGTCATATTCCCGGTATCTGCAGCGGTGAAATACGTTGGTGCCTTGGCTATTCCGAGCCTAATGCGGGTTCTGACCTGGCGTCGCTCGCAACCAAGGCTGAAGACAACGGCGATTGCTGGCTGATTAACGGCCAGAAAGTCTGGACCTCAGGCGCAGATATTTCCCAGTGGTGTGGTGCCCTGGTGCGTACTGATCCCACTGTAGGCAAGCGCGATGGCATCAGTTTCCTGATGCTGAAAATGGACCAGCCCGGTGTCGAAACCCGGCCAATCCGTTTAATCGCCGGTGCTTCACCCTTCTGCGAGACATTCTTCAACGATGCGCGCGCCGAGAAGAATGATCTGCTTGGCAACCTGAACGATGGCTGGAGCGTGGGCAAACGCCTGCTGCAGCACGAGCGTGCAAGCCAGACCGGTACTCGCTCCTCGGCCGGCGAAACCGAATCACTGCAGTCGATTGCCACACGGTATGTGGGTCTCGATGCAACGGGAGCCCTGGCGGATGCTGACCTGCGCACGCGACTCGCGAGCCACTTGATGGACGCAAAGGCACATGGCCTTACCATCTCGCGAATTGCCGCAGAAGCCCGCGGCAATGTAGAAGTGAGCGCTGCAGCCTCCATTCTGAAGAACTCTGCAACCGCAGTTTCCCAGACTCGCGCCGAACTCACCCTGGAATTGATGGGGGTAAATGGCCTTGGCTGGGAAGGGTACGGTTTTAACGACGAGGAAATTTCAACTGTCCGTGGTTGGCTGTCAGGCAAGGCAATGTCTATTTACGGCGGCTCGTTTGAAATCCAGAACAACATCATTGCCAAGAACATTCTTGGCCTGCCTGAAACGACACAGAAAGGTTAAGGGGCGATATAGAACATGGCAGCTTTAAACGAAGAACAAAGCATGATCAAAGACCAGGCGCAGTCCTGGGTCACAGAGCAGTCACCCGTAAAGCGGTTTCGGGAAATGCGTGACAGCAATATCGAGACCGCCTATTTTCCAGAGACCTGGAATGCGATGGTTGAGATGGGCTGGACTGGCATTATCGTACCGGAGCAGTATGGAGGTTCGGGTCTGGGTTACCTGACATTTGGCGTGGTACTCGAGCAGGTAGGACGAAACCTGACAGCATCACCGCTGTTTGCCTCGGGCCTGGTTGGTGCCTCTGCGCTGCTGCTGGGTGGCACCGAGGAGCAGAAACAGACGTGGCTCCCTAAAATTGCGGATGGCAGTGCAATCCTCTCACTGGCTGCAGATGAAGGACCAAGGCATGCGCCCGCAGGCACCGCGCTTGTCGCCGCTCGCAGCGGTGATACTTTTTCCCTGTCAGGCACCAAGACGTTTGTGCACGAAGGCATGGCGGCGACTGCTTTTGTGGTCGCGGCAAGAACAAGCGGTGCGCCGGGTGAGAGCGATGGTATTACGCTGTTGCTTGTACCTGCAGATGCGGCTGGTCTCACGCGACATCGGCTCAAGACAGTTGATAGCCGGGGTTACGCCAATCTTGAGTTCGACAATGTCGAAGTGGACGTGGCTTCTGTTCTGGGGGAGGTTGACGGTGGTTTTGGGTTACTTGACGCGATTCTTGATCGCGCCAGGGCCGGCATTGGCGCCGAAATGTTGGGGACAGCAGCCCAGGCTTTTGACATGACTCTTGATTACCTCAAGACCCGCAAACAGTTTGGCCAGGTCATTGGTTCATTCCAGGCACTTGGCCACCGTGCCGCAATGCAGTTCTCTGCCATGGAACTGACGCGTTCCTGTGTTGAGGCTGCACTGCAGGCAATCGATGCTGAGGCGGACAACATCCCTGAGATGTGCTCGTTATCCAAATGCAAGGCTGGGGATTTTCTGCACAGCATGTCCAACGAGCTGATTCAGGTGCACGGCGGCATTGGTATGACAGATGAGTTTGATGCAGGTTTTTACCTGAAGCGTGCTCGCGTACTCGAGTCGGCTTTTGGTAACCAGGCATTTCACCGGGATCGATACGCGCGCCTGTTGGCGTTCTAGGGCGAATTGCAACGGGCGACCGGTTTCATCCGGTCGCCTGTTGCTCACCAGTCAACGGACTCTCGCCCATCGAAAAACCGCTTGCCCAATAAGAACAATACAAACCGTAACGGAGTACTCTCATGCAAATAGCGGCTGGCCAATCTGCCATCGTCACCGGTGCCTCGCGAGGGCTTGGTGGCTACATCGCCCGAACACTTGCGGCGCGCGGTGTCAACCTGGTGCTGGCAGCGCGCACTACCGAGGCACTTGACGAACTCGCGGCAGAACTTGCAGGCAATGGTTGTGAGGCGATTGCCGTTCGGGCTGACATGGCGCTGGAGGCTGACGTTCAGAACCTTTACCGGACTGCTACCGAGCGATTTGGACCACCTGACTACATCATCAACAACGCAGGCATAGAACTGGTCAGCTACTATGAGTCACTGACCAGTGCCGATATTCATCGTGCGGTTGCCGTTAACCTGCTTGGCCCAATGATTCTGTCGCACCTTGCGCTGCCCGACATGATCAAGCGGGACAGTGGCCACATCGTGAACATCGCCTCGGCGGCCGGTATGTTTCCTCCGCCTTATTCAGAAACCTACTCGGCAACCAAGGCCGGGCTCATTGCCTTCACCCAATCGCTGCGGGTGAGCGCTGCACTGTCGAGCCAGAATATTGGCTTTTCCGTGATTGCCCCGGGATACATGGACGATGCGGGCATGTACGAGGACATGAAAGCGAACGCGCCGCTGGCACCCTGGTTTATTGGCAGCCTGCCAGCCCAGAAGCTGGCGGACGAGGTCGTCCGCATGATTGAAGCGAACAAGCCCATCAAGATCCTGATGCCTGGCGTACCAACTTTCCTGAAGGTGCTGCACATCATCATGCCGCGGACCTTCCAGTGGATCAGCACAAAAATAGGTATCTTCGATCCGCTGGTGGGGACCGCGCACCATCGTGCTGCGAGTGCGGCAGAAAATGCCAGAGGGCGGGGTTAGCCAATCTTGTTGGTTTTTTCTGACCAGTGTGACAGGGCCAGAGATCGTTGTAGGATCAGGCAGTAAGCAATCATAAATTCTTGGATTAGGCAGGGCACAAACATGGCAGATTACATCCCACCCACACTCGACTGGGTAGCAAAGCAGGTAGCACTTTATGAATCCAGTGGTGGCACAAAGGGCGTCACGCTACTTGATACGGGGTTACCCTGCATCATTGTGACCCATACGGGCAACAAGACCGGCGGGATTCGCAAGATCCCGCTGATGCGCGTGAAGGTCGATGACAGCTACGTGCTGATTGGCTCCATGGGCGGACAGCCCAAAAACCCGGTGTGGGTCTATAACCTGCGCGCTGATCCCAAAGTCCAGATCAGGGACGCAACCGAGGTGTTCGATATGGTCGTCCGCGAGGTATCGGATGAGACCGAACGCAGCAAACTCTGGGCAGCGAGCGTGGCCGCTTATCCGCCCTACGAGGATTACCAGAATAAAACCACGCGGCGAATCCCGGTCTTTGTTGCAGAACCAGCCTGACCCTGACTTGATCGCTTCCATAAGGGGTACACGAGAGTAGGCGGGAATAGCCCCGGCAGCCTGGATATCAGGCTGCCTGTTGCTACCGCTTACTGCTGGCCAATCACTTCTGCATCGCTCCGACGAGACAAAACCCTGTCCGGACAGTGGTCTTTCTGGCGGCAGGAATTAAAGTCTGAAAGTGAACTTCTGCCGTAAAAGCCTGACTAAAACAGTAAGTTAAATACTTGACTAAATTAGTCGGATTTGAGACATTGCGCGACTTCCAACCCACCCGCGCCATAGACACAGGTACCCCTTTTTATGTCTGGACAAGAGCATGTCTGAACAAATAGACAACCTCATCCGCAAAGAATATGCCGCGGGTTTTGTGACCGACATTGAGTCGGATACGCTGCCGCCTGGACTCAATGAGGATGTCATCCGCTTTATCTCTGCAAAAAAGAACGAGCCCGAGTGGATGCTGGCGTGGCGCTTGAAGGCCTATCATGCGTGGCTCGAGATGGTGGAACCGCACTGGGCACATGTTTCGTACCCCGATATCGACTTTAACGAGATTTCCTATTTCTCTGCGCCCAAGAGCCAGGAAGATCGACCTCAGAGCCTTGATGAGATTGACCCACAACTGCGTGAAACCTACGAAAAGCTGGGCATTCCCCTGCACGAACAGGAGATGCTCGCGGGCGTGGCTGTGGATGCCGTGTTTGACTCGGTATCGGTAGGCACGACCTTCCGGAAAAAGCTCCGGGAAGCCGGGGTTATCTTCTGCTCAATCAGTGAGGCCCTGCAGGAATGCCCGGAAATTGTCAGGGCGCACATTGGCACGGTGGTGCCTCAAAAAGACAACTACTATGCAGCGCTGAACAGTGCTGTGTTCAGTGATGGCTCGTTTGTCTACATTCCGAAAGGCGTCAAATGTCCTATGGAACTATCGACTTACTTCCGCATCAATGAGGCGAAAACCGGCCAGTTTGAGCGCACCCTGATTGTGGCTGATGAGGGGAGCCAGGTGAGTTACCTGGAAGGCTGCACTGCACCCATGCGCGATGAAAACCAGCTACATGCGGCAGTGGTTGAACTAGTCGCGCTCGACAACGCAAAAATCAAGTACTCCACGGTACAGAACTGGTATCCCGGCGATAATGAAGGCAAGGGAGGCATATACAACTTTGTGACCAAACGCGGTGTTGCCCATACCAATTCGCATATCTCCTGGACCCAGGTAGAAACCGGTTCGTCGATTACCATGAAATACCCCAGCTGCGTGCTGAAAGGGGACAACAGTGTAGGAGAGTTCTACTCGGTTGCGCTCTCAAACAATCGGCAGCAGGCTGATACCGGCACCAAGATGATTCACATTGGCAAAAATACGCGCTCTACCATCATCAGCAAGGGCATCTCAGCCGGGCACGGTTCCAACACATATCGGGGTCTGGTGCGCATGAACCCTGGTGCCACCAATGCGCGCAACTACACCCAGTGTGACTCGCTGCTGATTGGTGACAAGTGTGGTGCACACACGTTTCCCTATATTGAAAGCCGGAACCCGTCAGCGGTTGTGGAGCACGAGGCAACCACGTCCAAGGTCAGTGACGAGCAGTTGTTCCTCTGCCAGCAGCGTGGCATTGATGCTGAAAAAGCGGTATCGATGATTGTTAACGGATTCTGCAAGGACGTATTCCGCGAACTCCCCATGGAGTTTGCAGTGGAGGCCGGCAAATTACTGGAAGTGAGTCTTGAAGGCTCTGTAGGTTAACGTGGAGCAAACAATGTTATTGATCAAGGACCTGTACGCATCGGTCGACAATACAGAAATCCTGAAGGGCATCAATCTGGAGATTGGTTCTGGTGAGGTGCATGCCATCATGGGTACCAACGGATCTGGCAAAAGCACATTGGGGCATGTACTTGCCGGGCGCGCGGGGTATGAAGTGACCCAGGGTTCTGTAGTGTTTAACGGCCAAGACCTGCTTGCCATGGACCCGGAAGACCGGGCGCGTGAAGGGCTGTTCCTGGCATTCCAGTACCCGGTCGAGATCCCCGGCGTCAGTAACATGGAATTCCTCAAGGCTGCTGTTGATTCCCTGGCCGAGTACCGGGGTGAAACGCCGCCGGATTCTGTATCTTTCATGAAGCACGCCAGGGAGGTCTGCAAGGCCGTCGACCTGGACCAGAATTTCCTGAAACGCGGCGTTAATGAGGGCTTTTCAGGCGGTGAAAAGAAACGTAACGAGTTGATGCAGATGATGTTGTTGCAACCGAAATTTGCGATTCTTGACGAGACAGATTCCGGACTCGATATCGATGCCCTCAAGGTTGTCGCGAGTGGTGTCAATTCGCAGCGTAGCGCAGATCGCTCGTTTGTGCTGATTACGCACTACCAGCGCCTGCTGGACTTTATCGAACCTGACTTTGTCCATGTCCTGTCCAAAGGTCGTATCATCAAATCTGGCGACAAAACCCTGGCGCTCGAACTCGAAGAGAAAGGGTATGGCTGGATTGATGAAGAGGTCGCCTGATGTCTGCGTTCCCTGATACCGCGCTTACCCTGCCGCGCCGGTCTGCGCCCGACTGGCTCTCTGACCTGCACGATGCGGGCAAGGCAGTCTGGCAGGCGCAGCCGTTTCCCACACGCAAAACAGAAGCCTGGAAGTACACCAGCCTCGCGCCACTGGAGCGCGGCGACTATATTGGTGAACCGGAAACGCCCGCGACGCTCGACGCACAGGCATTGGCGTTACGCTATGAGGTGGCCGGACTGGGTGCTTGCACCCAGGTTTTTGTTAACGGACAGCACAGGCCTGAACTGTCTTCTACTGATCTCCCCGACGGTATTTCTCTGGTGCGGTTTGCAGATGCTGCCGAGGCAGAAGTGGCAGAGATCCAGACCTGGTTTGGTAAGGTCGTGGACCGTGAACGACACTTGTTTGCGGCACTTAACGATACCTGGCTCAAGGATGGCGTATTCATTCGTATTCAGAAAAATACCCGGATTACTTCACCTGTCCACCTTGTGCACCTGACGCTGGGACAGAAGCACGCGTTCAGCGTTTCGACGCGATTGCTGGTTGTTGCCGAAAGCGGCAGTGAGGCGACCATTGTTGAACACTTCACAAGCGACGATGCGGAGCAGCAGTCTTTCACCAATAGCGTCACTGAACTGGTATTGGCGGCAAACTCGCATTTGCATCACTATCGGCTCCACCTTGAAGAGGAGCATGCAATCCACATTGGCGGCGTGCATGCCAACCTGTACAGGGATGCGGTGCTGAACAGCTTTCACCTCGGTATGGGCGGCCGGCTAAAGCGAATTGATATGGTGGTTAACCATATTGGAGAAGGTGCGCACTGCGAATTGAACGGGGTTTACCTGCCCCGGCATGAACAGCATATTGATTACCATACATGTATCGAACACAAGGTGCCGCGTTGCACCACAAATGAGTCATTTCGCGGCATTATCGCCGACAGGGCCAAAGCCGTATTCAACGGCCGCATTCATATACATCCTGATGCACAGAAGTCGGATGCACAGCTTAGTAACAAGAACCTTCTGACCAGTAACACAGCACAGATTGATACCAAGCCTGAACTCGAGATCTATGCGGACGACGTCAAGTGTGCACACGGCGCCACTGTTGCCCAGCTCGAGGAGATGTCCATGTACTATCTGGTGAGTCGCGGTATCAGTCGGCAGGAGGCTGAAGTGATGCTGAGTTTCGGTTTTATCAATGAGTTGGTGAACCAGGTCAAGCACGAGCCTGTTGCTGATTTTCTGCGACCAAAGCTGGCAGCACTATTTGCAGAGGCAGATCGACTGGCGAGGCACATCGCCCATGACTGAGGCGAACCTGGTGGAACCATCGACCTTTGATGTCGAGGCTATTCGCACGCAATTTCCTATTCTTCACCAGGAAGTGAACGGGCATCCGCTTGTTTACCTGGATAATGCAGCGACGTCCCAGAAGCCACTTGTGGTTATCGACGCCATCACGGACTACTACAAGCATTACAACTCGAATGTACATCGCGCAGCACACACGCTTGCCGAACGCGCAACGGATGCTTTCGAGCAAGCCCGAACTGACGTCGCACGTTTTATCAATAGCCCAAAACGGGAACAGGTCATCTGGACCCGCGGCACGACCGAGGGCATTAACCTTGTTGCCAACACCTGGGGCAAGGCAAACCTCACGCAGGGCGACCGGGTACTCGTGCCGTCGCAGGAACATCACTCGAATATTGTGCCCTGGCAGATGATTGCCCAGCAGAACGGGGCTGAAGTTGTGCCAATTCCCGCAACACCAGAAGGGGAGATTGACCTCGCGCTGCTACAAGATCTGCTCGATGAGCGAGTTAAGCTCGTGGTGATGGGGCATATCTCCAACGCGCTGGGTACCGTGAATCCGGTTGCCGAAGTGACCCGTCTTGCCCATGAAGCAGGAGCGTTTGTGTTGATTGACGGCGCCCAATCGGTGGCGCATACGGTGGTGGATGTGCAGGCTATCGGCTG
>CAYGNA010000161.1:0-8348 GCA_964351065.1 uncultured Pseudomonadales bacterium | reverse complement strand
CCGCCGCGCTTTGCGCGACAGGTGCTGGACGCAGATGGACTCATGGGCGAAGCGCCATTCTGGGGGCCTTTCTGGGACCTCCCGGAGTATGACAAAAAGACCAGCCGCCAGATGCGTGAAGTAAGACTTGTGTTGTACGAGGCCCTGTCACGGTTAGATAAAAATCCGGCTCACTTCTCGGTGATTCATGCTGATCTGCACGCCAGTAACCTGTTGGTCGACGGTGAATCAATAACCGTGATCGATTTTGATGACGCGGGGTTCGGCTGGCATATCTATGATATGGCAGTCTCGCTGTTTGCCATTGGAGATCATATCGACGCCGGCGAGATTCTTGCAGCCTACGTCGCCGGGTACCGAACCGAGCGAGCGTTGTCGGACGCATGGCTTGAGCTTTATCCGTTGTTCCGTCTCGTGCGAGGCCTCGCTTCCCTTGGCTGGGCGCATCACCGCAGGGAGGTTAATCGCGATGAGGCAATCGCCTGGACGCTCGGCATTGTGGTGCCGCTGATGTCAAAATATATTTGATATGCGATTTGACGCTCGATACCTCTTCCATCTTTTTGTGGTTTTTGCTGGCCTCGGCATAGTCAGCATCGTTTTTGATGTGGACAGCACTTTTGGCTTTTTGCATGCCGGGATATTGGCTGTCCTGGCTGGGCTTTTTATGGCAACGCCCAGCGCCTGGTTTGGTGTGGCGCGTGTTGTTTACGTTATGTTGATGCTGCCAGTTCAAACACTCGCAGTACTGCATGCGGACAACCTTGAAAGTTATGGGCCCTTCCTTCGTGAAACCATCGATGCGGTGTTCCAGACCTCCAATGCTGAAGCTGTGTCTTACCTGAAAGCGTTTGCGAGCCCCTGGGTCTGGCCGATCGTTGGCTTGTGGGGGCTTTGTCTTGTTGCCAGCCTGTGGCGACTGCAACGTGCGTTTACGCCACGCGGGGTTGGTACTCTGTTGCTGGTCTTTGGGTTATCCAGCCTGTGGCTCGGTCGTGACCTGCCAACCCTGCTTTATACAACTGCCCGGGATTACCAGGTAGAACTGGACAGTTATGCAGCGACGAGAGCGATACAACTTGGCGAACTGGGTCAACTGACCTCCAGCTTCGAGGGAAACGTTGTCCTCCTGTTGGGTGAATCAGTATCCAGACATCACCTGGGTGTTTATGGCTATCCGCGAAATACCACCCCTTTCATGAGTGCCATGAGAGGCGAACTGACGGTCTATCGAGACATTATTTCCACCCATTCCCACACCAATGAATCCCTGTCCCAGGCGCTGACTCTTAACCCGCGCGGAGAACGGAAGTCCCTGCTCGAATTGCCTGACATCATTACTGTGGCGCGCTCGGCCGGGTTAACTACTGTTTGGCTGAGCAATCAAAATGCCATTGGTATCTGGGACAACGCGGTGGCAGCAATCGCCGCCCAGGCTGACCTTGTCAAATACCATGATCCAGGCAGTGGGCTGCAGCTAAGGCGATCGGTGTTCGATGCCGCGATGCTCGAATCACTGGATGAGGCGCTGGCAATGCCCGGTGGCAAACTGATCATCCTGCACACAATGGCGGCGCACTTTCCTTATTGCGAAATGGTTCCCGATGATTACGCGGCAGAGGGGCTTGACTATAGTGACCCACCGTTCGATCAGCGCTTTTTTGGGCGCTGGTTTTACCAGATGCAAAACGAGGTTGATGAGGCAGCACTTGCGATATTCCTCACCTCTTACAACTGTTATGACCGCTCGATCCATTACCTGGACAGCGTCTATGCTGGTGTGGTGCAGCGTCTTTCTGCCGAGTCGGCTCCCAGTTACCTCATATTCACTGCAGATCATGGTGAAGCGCCGATCTTTGATACGGGCCATGAGAGTCGAAAACACACTCACTTCCATGTTGAAGTCCCGTTTGTTACCTGGCAGAACCGAGCCTGGCCTGTGGGCGACGCTGAGCGTGCAGACTGGGTGTATGTGCCTGGTAGCCTGGGGGATCTGGGTTGGACCCTGGCCGGATTGCTGGATATAAAACCACTGGCGGATTTGGCCGAGCGCAGCCTCGTGTCAGCGAACTATGAGATCCCACCGCGCAGAACAATGGATGGCAGAATTGGCTACGACATGTTTGATCCAGGCAGCGATACGGTGGAGAGAGCCCGCGGCAATCTATATGCCCTTACGTCCGACGAGCATTCCCGCGTGTGGGCGCATCGCATTGATAGCGGTGCTGCGATGCTGGAGGCGAGCGACATTTTGGCAGGCGTTGAAATGGATCTTGTCTGGAATGGTGATCGGTTTTCGGTCTATCACCCTCCTGCACCTGATGTTGGTCTTACGTTGTCAATGCAGTTAAAGCAGGATCGCCCTGGCCTGCGCTACTGGCTTGACTGGAAAAATCCGGATTCACAAAACATGATGGCCGCGCTGCACTCACTGGAAACACTTGACGCTAATTATCGGCTGAAGACGCGTGTACTGGTTGAAACAGCGCCGGGGCCAGCAGCGCGCGCCTTGGCTGGTGCTGGCTGGGTATCAAGCTTTTACCTGCCCACCCAGCGTATCAGCGATTGCCTGACGTCCTGCAGCGAAGGTCAAAAAGTGGCATTGGCGCAGGAACTCTGGGCAATATACGACCGGGATGGATTTAACGCGGTGTCGTTTGATATGGCGCTCTTGCCATTTATCGAGTCCCACATGCGACCGCGGCTGCTGGCGGAGGATATTGCAGCCTATAGCTGGGCGCCGCTGCTTGACATCAGTAGTGCTACCGGCGCATCTGACGTTAAACGCCTGTTGCAGGGCCGCGACTGGATTCGCGGCATGCTCGTTACCCTGCCAACGCCGTTTCGGTTGTAATTGGTGGTAGCCTGGATCAGCCGCTGGATGCCTGTTGCCAGAGGCCAACCCATGTTCGCAGGCTCACTGTTGCTAACGACTCTGGTATGTCCGGATGACCGACGAGCGCTGTCTATTTTTTAGAAGGAGCGCGGGAAGGTGAGATGGAGGGTGAGATGGAAGGTGCTCGGGTGTTGCCATCAGAACAAGGGAGCCGTCTGCTGATCTGTGTAAGCCTGCGCCCCAACGAAAGTGTGTGCCTGGCGCGGTCTGGAATTGCCTGGCAGCTACTTTGGTTAGCGTCCGGGAGAGAATATCTACCTTGTACAGGTCAGCAATCTCGATACCGTTGTTGTGGTCTCCCTGGATTGTGGTGGTGCCAATGAGCCAGAGGCCTCGTTGGTCTGAAAACAGGTTCAGGTTCTGGTAGCTCGCCCAGTTTGTGTCTATCCAGCTTTCACGCCCTACGAGATCAAGTGTGAGACTGAATGCCAGGGCAAAATCCCGGCCTACAGGTGAGGCACGATAAAAGTCGAGGTGCCTGCTATCCCAGTCGCCAACGACGAGCCAAACAGCGTCGTCCAATTGGGTGATGCCTACTGCACCAGCTGTTGCTCGTTCATAGTCGCCGCTACGGGATATTGTGGTTATTGGCGGTGGCAGTGAGGTGTCGCCAGACCAACCCTTGTACACCAGGATCTCGGAGCGCACGCGTGTTTTGTTGTCCTCGACGCCAACCGCCATCCAATCGCCAGCAATCTGGAATCCGCCAGCGTGCTTCAAGGGTTTGTCGCGGAGCCTTTCGATTCGGGAAACCTCGCCAGTTGTCGCAGATATGATGGCGAGGTAGGCATAGTCACTGGAACTGCCACTGACGACAAAGTGGCCACTTTGTTGCGCAATGCCCTGCAGGTGACCACCTCTGTTTTGTAGAGGGAGTAGGTTTGCCAGTTCAAGGGTGCTGCCAGCCTCTGTGCGAATGCGGCTAAAAGCGGTCTCTATATCCATTGTATCGGCATAACACCGGCCAGTGAAAATCAGCAGCAGAAGCAGGAGTAGTTTCTTGTTCATCGAAGCGGATGGTGGCAGCAATCGCTCCGCCTTGCCAGTGCCGGTGCCAGGGCAAAACTGTGTAAGATTAGCGGCTCGTTTGGTTCGGAAGCAGAGATGCAAAGATATAATCTCCTGCCTGTCGCCTTCTTTCTCGTCGGTGTGTGCCTCACGCTGCTGTTTGGAGCGTTTATGGCAGAATCAGAGCGTGAACGCCGCCTGCTCGAAGTGCAACTGACCGGAGAGCAGGTGCGGCTTCGTCTCACGGACTGCATAGATGCGCGGGTCTCGCTGGTGAAGGCGCTGGCTGGCCAGCAGTGGATTGATGAAGCGGATGTCAGGGATAACTGGGCAGCGCGGGCCGCCGGCCTCGCCTCGCTTTACCCGGGAGTGCAGGCACTCAATTATATCGACAGGGACTGGCGCATCCGCGTAGTGGTGCCTCTGCCATCCAACGTCGAAGCACTGGGGCAGAGTCTCCGGACCAATTCAAATTCTTCTGTTATCACGGCGCTTGCAAAAGCTGAGACCACGGGCCAGCTGTCGCGTACTGGCATCATCTCGCTGCTGCAGGGCGGCAAGGGATTTGCACTGTACCGTCCAATAGCGTCAATCGACGGAGAATCGCTTGGTTACGTTAATGGCGTGTTTCGAATTCGTGACCTGATGAACACCTGCCTGTCGGACACCAACCTCGTTGAACGTTTCCGTTATGCGGTCTCTGATTACAATATGGATCGGTTTTTTGTCCAGCCAGAGCAGGATTCCGGAGCGCCCTGGCCCGGGGCATTCAACTTTACGGTCGATGTTGCATCGCTTCCCTGGCAGATGGTATTTGCGCCGAGCGAACGTTACCTGCGCACGACGGCGCGTGGTAGTGCGGACGCTATTGTGCTGATTGGTTTATTGCTTACGGGACTGCTCACCTATCTGGTTCGAATGCTGATGCTCAATCAGCGTTCGCTTAAGGACAGTGAAGAAAAGTACCGGGTGCTGATTGAGAACCAGTCAGACATGGTGGCACAGTTGGACAAAAACCTGTGCTGGGTCTACGCAAGCCCAAGTTTCTGCAGAACTTTCGATCGCGATCCACAATTCCTGATCGGTGACAGCGTGCTTGCCATTGTCCATGAAGATGACGAGGACCGGGTTCGAGTGGCACTTGCCCGTGTCTTTGAACCACCCTTTAAAAGCTACTACGAGGCGAGGAGCCTGACCCGGGCCGGCTATCGATGGATGGCCTGGTCGAATACGGCAGTTTTTGATGACAATGGCAAAATCGAGGGCGTTACCTGTTTTGGTCGAGACGTCAGCGAAATCAAGGCGCTGGAAGCGCAGGTTTCCAGGTCACAGAAGATGCAGGCCATGGGCGAGATGGCCGGCGGTATCACCCACGATTTTAATAACCTGCTGCATGTGATGCTCGGTAACGTTGAGTTCCTGATACTGGATGCGCGGGACGAAGACAAACAGCAGCTGGAGCAGATTCGGCGGGCGATTGACCGGGCCATGCACCTGACGGGCCAGCTTGCCACATTGAGTCGCCAGCAGTTGACAGAGCGTGAGGTGTTGGATCTTCGCATTCTTATGCCGGAACTTCACTCAATGCTGGAACGCACCATACCCCAGCGAATTGTATTTAGTGTTGATGATGTGTCGGGCAAGGCGCTGAACATTTACGCTGATCCGACGCAGATTGAGCAGGTGATACTAAACTTGTGTTTTAACGCTCGCGACGCCATGGATCTGGATGGTTGTATCCGGTTGGTGTTGGGGGTGGAGATGCTTGATGACACTTTCTGTCGACTGCATCCGGACGTCGTGCGGGGCGAGTATGCAACAATTTCCGTCATCGACAATGGCATTGGCATTCCACCAGAATCGTTAGCCCGTGTGTTTGATCCTTTTTTTTCCACAAAAGGTGTTGGTGGCGGTACCGGGCTTGGGCTGTCTAACTGCTACAGTATTGTCAGGCAGCACGAAGGGCTCATTCTCGCTGAGTCCGAGGAAGGTGTTGGCACGACATTCATCGTGTACCTGCCTTTAACGCAGCAGTCGCAGACACCTTTCGAACTTGAAGCCGCCGCCGGCAAGGTTGGCATCAAACCTGAGCGAAAGCTGGTGCTGGTTGTTGATGATGATCCAGAGATTCTTGATCTCACAGCAAAAATCCTGGCGCAGGGTGGCTATGACACAGTGACGGCAGTCAACGGCCACGACGCGTTTGTGACGTTCAGTGAACACAAGAAGGAGATTGCGATTGTGGTGATGGACCTTGTCATGCCAGTGATGGACGGCAAGAGTGCGGCAGGCAAGATCCGTGAAATTGCACCGGGTATGCCGATTGTGTTTGCGTCGGGCTACTCGCCGGATGGGGTGGACGCCAGTGAATTGGGTGGGCCGCTACTCGGAAAACCATTTCGCAGTGCTGAACTGCTGGACCTGGTTGCCGCGGAGATTGGTGACTAGGCCGCGTTCCTGCGGCTACCCTTAAGTCAGGTGTGATCGGTGTGCGAGTCAGCGTCGGTTGGCAGGCCGGCTGCCAGCCAGGCTTCAATGCCGCCAGTCAACGGATAGACCCGGGATATCCCCAGTCGCTTCAGCTTGAGGGCCACACGGGCACTCGATGCTTCGTCGGGTCAGCTACAGCAGAGCACGATATCGCTATCGAGCGGTATCGTGTGCGCATGTCTGTCAATGGACTCCATCGGTACACGCAGCGCCCCGGGTAGCAGGTGTGGAATGGCCTTGAAGTCATAGTTGTGTCGAAGATCGATAATATGGAAATCTTCGCCGGCCCGGATGCGCTCATCAACCTCAAATGGTGTCACCCGGCGCATGCGCAGTGACTGGAGAAATATCTGTCGGTTAACCAGTTTCCAGCCGAAGAATACCGCAACCAGTCCACCGACAATAATGGCGGCCAGCGCACCGAGTTCCGCAACGCGCATTGCTATCATTTCAAGCTCGGTATGGAAGAACATGCCAACACCAACAAAAACGGCGGCATAGATCAGTGCACCCAGTGTGTCCAGCACCAGAAACAGTGGCAGTGGCATGCCCGTCAGGCCGGACATGGGTGGTGCGAGGATATTCAGCCCCGGCACAAATTTGGCGATGACGACAGAGAGCGGGCCGAGCCTGCGAAATTGTTCTTCTGTGCTGCGGACACAGAAGTCAGGCTCTATCGACAGGATACAAAGCAGATGCAGGACGCGCGCACCGCGCAGCCGACCAAGCCAGAACCAGAATGCATCGATTGGTACAGAGGCCAGTACGCAGACAAGCAGGATCAGCGACAAGTTCAACTCACCCATACCGGCCAGCGCCCCCGCGGCCAGCAGGAGCGGTATCGCCGGCAGGGGCAGCCCGGCCTGGTCTAGCGCAACCCAGACAAAAATGACCAGGTAGCCGTGGGCAATCAGGAATGTCAGAAATTCAGCCATTTTGCATTGTACGCGTTAAATCGCGCGCGGGTTACAATCGCGGACCAGACAACCTGGAGGTTGATGCAACATGAGTCTGAAACTGAATCCGGCAGAAGCACGTGTCATTGGATGCCTGATGGAAAAGGCTGTTACGACACCCGAGCAGTATCCACTGACACTCAACGCGCTCACTAATGCCTGCAACCAGAAGTCCAGTCGCGATCCGGTCATGCAGCTTGAACAGGGCCTGGTGCAGCGCACGGCGCGGATGCTGGCAGAGCAGCACCTGGTGATGATCAGGGAGGGCGCCAAGGCCGGGGTCGAGAAGTACACGCAGAGAATTTGCAACACGCCGATGGCAGAGTGGCAGTTTTCAGCAGCCGAGTATGCAATTGTATGCCTGCTGCTATTGCGTGGTCCGGCCACGCCGGGTGAACTTCGCACCCGATCTGGCAGACTGCACGAGTTTCCGGATAACCAGGCGGTTGCCACCGCACTGGACGAATTGATTCACCGGGGTCTTGCGGCGCGACTGCCGAAAAAAGCAGGACGTCAGGATCACGAGTACATGCACCAGCTTGCGGGCGAAATTGAATCGGCGGAAGTTGAGGTCGTAACATCAACCGCGCCCAGGGAGGCCAGGTCGTCGCGGATGGAACAATTGGAGGCGCGCATCGCCGCGCTTGAGACAGCAATGGCCGCGCTCACGGGCGAACACTTTGGTCCCGTTGACGATGACATGGCCGTGAGCGAATCTGTTGGTCAGCAGGAACAGGAGGATGATGATGAAAACTAGCCTGGCACCTGTTCTGGTTCTGGCAGCTTTGGTTGTCCTGGCGGCACCGGGCGTATTTTCAGCCACGCTGCCGCGCACGGCCTCTGGTCATCCGGACCTGTCCGGCTTCTATGATGCGGGCACCCTGACGCCACTCAATCGGCCCCGCGAATTTGGTGACAAACAGTTCATGACACCTGAAGAAGCAGCCGACATTATGGCGCGTGCGGCGCTGAGCCTTGCGACTGCCAATGCGCCCAGT
>CAYGNA010000160.1:0-8360 GCA_964351065.1 uncultured Pseudomonadales bacterium | reverse complement strand
ATTCTGTTCACAAACATGGTTCCAGGATACGAGCAAGCAGGACATAGGCGAACTGACCGATACAATCGACACCGGCAACGATGGAACCACTGATGATTCACAGCACTAGACTACTGGCACTGCTTGCTGCCCTGCTTCCACTCACATCCCAGGCTGATGCGCTGTTCGAGTCAGATGCTCCTATCGCCTTTTCCCTCGAAGGACCAGCGGAAACCTGGATGGGCGAGCGGGATAAAGAAAAAGCCTACCCGGGACGAATCACCTACGAAGGTGAAAGTTTCCCCGTCGAGGTAACCCTGCGCGGCAACCACCGGCTGAAAAAGAGCAGTTGTAAATATCCACCACTGCGACTGGAGTTCGACAAAGAGGTGCGCTCGGACACAATTTTTGACAAACAGAAGGACATCAAACTTGTCGTTCAGTGCAAGTCCGGTGACAGGTTTGCAGACTACTTGCGCATCGAGTACCTGACCTACCAGGCACTGTCGATACTGACCCCGCTAGCCTACAAGGTGCGCTGGGTAGAGATGACCTATATTGATACGGATGGTAAAAATGAGCCGCGGGTTGAACCTGCGTTTTTTGTGGAGCGCAAGGCACGCCTGGCGAAGCGCGTTGCTATGGAAACAACAGACATTGAATCTATCCGGGTTGATGCCCTGGATACCAGTCAGGCAGCCCTGATTGGGCTGTTCCAGTACGTCATTTCCAATGCGGACTATTCAATGGTTGCACCGCCACCTGGTGACGTTTGTTGCCACAATGCCAAACTCCTGGTCGACAAAAATGAACGCTTTATACCTGTTATTTATGACTTTGATTCTTCGGGGCTGGTTGATGCCAGTTATGCACTGCCAGCAGGCATGCTTGGCCAGACCGATGTCACGCAGCGACTCTATCGGGGCTACTGCGCCCACAACAACGAGGTCATCAGGGCGCGCGACATGATGCTGGCCGAGCAGGCGCGCCTCACCGCGCTGTTTACAGGCGATCCACTGCTCAGCAACCGGCAGAAGAAAAAGGCGGAGAAGTTCCTGGAATCAGCATTCGACACGCTGCAAACACCCAGAAAGTTTGAGCGGGAAATTATCTCTGAATGTCGCGGCTAGTCATAGACTAGTCGAGTTGTAGCCAGAATATAGCCAGACTAAAGCCCGGGGATAGTCGAGGGAAGCAACATCGCCGGCGTGGTTAATCGTTTCCAGGCATGGCGGCACCAATCCATTCAGCAGGGTACACAGTCAGCTTGCCGCCCCGCTTGTTGCCTTCATCTGCAATTACCAGCCTGCCATCTGGCATCACTGCGATTCCTTCAGCTTGTGGATGGCCTTTAAGCTCAATCAAGCGTTCGATACTACCATCGCGCGAAAGCACTATGAGAGCTTTCTGGCGCGCCGCGAGGAGGTATATTTTGTCCTTCCTGGTGGCAATCGCTGACAGGTTAAACGTGCCCGCGACCGGCACATCAAACAGGGGTTCCAGGCGGCGTGTTGCCGGAAAAAAGCGAAACAGCAAGAGTTCGCCCGCATCTGCAGGGTCGTAATTTGTCTTACAGGCGATCAGCAGTTCCTGTTCATCGACAGCCAGCCCCTCAATTTCACAGGTATCACGCAACCCTGTCGCTACAGCGTGATGTTCAAAACCAGAGTCCGACCCAACGAAGTGGAAGAGTTGACCTTTGCTGGTGATCAGAAACAGTTCATCACCCAGCAGTTCAATACCTTCAAAATCTTCCTTGATTGGCTTCACAGGGACAAAAAAATCTGCAACCTCGCCCGTTGTAATGTCGATTACGTAAACACGTGCCGACTCATCTGTCATGGTCAGAACGTGTTCGTCATCCAACACTGTGAGACCGCTGACCTCACGCAACTCAGCAGGCAGACGCCATTCTGCCAGAGGTTGCAGCGCATCCTCCTCCTGCGGCACAGGTATCAGGAGCGCTACAATGCCTGCCGCAGCGACGACGAGCAACACAAGGACAGCAAGCGACTTAGGATTCGTCATAGTCTATGGGCGCGACCGGCAAGGTCGGCCCATCGTCGGTGGGATCCTGACTCATCCATTCACGGGTGAACCATCGGTTAACAGACACTTCTTCACCGTAGTCGATTTCCCACAGGAACAGGACGATGTAATTGAAGAACACGGTGACTACAATCGATATCTCCAGCGCTTCGATTCCCGCCGCAAGTCCGGCACCGATGGCAACAAAAATGTAGATGGCATCAAGCGAGTCATCCAGCGTTAATCGGAAACGGACACCGGCAACGATGCCGGCCAGGCTAAACGCCAGTGCCAGGGAATTCTGGACAATCATCACAATGCCTGCGACTACAACAGGCAACAGCAATATTGTGAGGACAAACGACTGCTCCCGCCCCTTGCGGCGGCGCGCCCCCATGTAGACCCAGGCAACAGGCTCCATCAACAGTAATACGGCGAGGAGCGCGAGTACCAGGCGAGTCGCCTTCTCAACCGGCTCCCAGGACATTCTGGTGGGCTCTTGGGAGATCAGTTCACTCATGCCACTTTCGAGTTCTTCAACCCCACCTACCGGCAGGTAATGCGAAACGGCCGGAAAAAACCCGACCAACGCCATCCCCAGCAAAAGCAGGATCAAATAATAGGCAGTCATTTGGACAATGGGTTTGGCTGACTTCATTGCGCTGTAGCACTCCTGTCCGGGCGTAATGGCGGCATGGGGCAGTCAAGAGAATCTGCAATGGCTCGTACCAGTTCTTCTTCAACGGCAACTACCTGCTGGTCTGCTGCGACAGTCGCAATGCATGCTTTGAGCAGCTTTGGTTTCTGCAGTGGTTGCAGCCGCGACAGCCTGTCAACGGCCTCGTTAAGGCGCGAAAGTGCAAGCTGGTTTTTGGATTCGAGCTGCAAATCCAGCCCCAGAATCGTGCGCCCTGCAGAGAACGCCTGTTCAGGTTCACCATGGGTGCCTGCATCCGCATAGGCAAGGGTGGATAGCAATACACCACATTCGCTGGTCAGTTGTTCCAGACCCAGTAGTTTCGATGCTGGACGCCGCCCGTCCAGGGCTGCTTCGAGGTTGCGGGTGAGGTACTTTTGCAGTGCCCATTCTGAGAGGCCCACGCGGTTATCTGCACGGATCAGGGCTGCAATATTCTCCCGTACCCGGGCATATTGATCCCTTGAAAGTTGCCGCAATGCAGGCATCGCCATTTCCAGCAGCGGTAACCGCATACCCGGCACAACGCTGCCATGATGCTCGCATAACTCCAGGAATCGCTTGAATACAAACGGGTCTGCAGAGTCATTCAGGTGATCTATCTGGCGACTGCGAACCAGTTCATCTGTATCAAGCAGAATAAGATACACCAGCGCTCTGGCTGAATAGGGCTCATGGGCAGCCTCAGTGAGCACCGCTGGCATCGCGGCAATCATCCCGCGTGCCATGTCCAGTTGCTCGAGATGCGGTTGACCTATGTCGTCCACTGCGTGCGCGGTGGAAGCCACACCCCCTGCAGTAAACCCGGATATCAGTGCTGATGCTTCAGTCTCCGGCACAGGTGCAGCAGGCCCACTGACAAAGTTGCCATCCCAGCGTGGATCGATGCGTCGGATCCGGACATCAAGTGGTGGATGCGTAGAGGTCAACGAAGCGAACATGAATTTGACCCCTTCTGCAAAGAAGGCGTGACTGATCTCCTCGCTGTGGCCCGCGCTCACCACCGAACCTCGCGAATATCCACCAATGCGCTGCAGTGCGCCCGCAATCCCTTGTGGATTGCGTGTGAATTGTACCGCTGAAGCGTCAGCCAAAAATTCCCGCTGACGGCTGACCGCTGACTTTATCAGGGTTCCAAAAAACTTACCCACGTAGCCAAGTACAAACAGGCCAACCCCCACCGCTACAATTGCTGCCCCGCCATCACGCCGGGACACCCGGCCCGGGGAAAGGATTATGCGCCCTATGACAGCCAGCATGACGATGCCAAACAGGACTCCCATCAGCCTGATGTTGAGTCGCATGTCGCCGTTCAGGATGTGACTGAATTCGTGGGCTATCACCCCCTGTAGCTGTTCCCGGTCCAGGTTTTCGATGGCCCCTTCGGTGATGCCAATAACTGCATCTGAAGGTGAAAAACCTGCTGCAAACGCGTTGATAGCCTCATCGGTAATGACATAAACCGGCGGTACCGGTGTTCCCGATGCTATTGCCATTTCTTCGACGACATTGAGCAGGCGGCGTTTCCTCAGATCATCAAACGGATCCAGCAACAGTTTACCGCCCATCATGTCTGCCACCGCCTGACCACCCTTCGAGAGGGAGACCACCCGGTAAACGCTCCCGAGGCCAACCACGCCAACAACAATAAGCGAGACCAGCAGAAACGCTTCCCAGCTATAATTGAAATTGCCGGTTGCCAGCGTCGCTGTATTTGAAAAGTTGGCGACCAGCATGAGCAGCAAGTTCGTCAGCACAATGATGCTGAGAACCGCAAGCGCAAACAATACCAGCAAGAGCCTGGTCTTGCGCCTCGCGTGGTCCTGAGACGAGAAAAAGTCCATTCGGGCCCTTGCTTATGTTTTGGTCAGAACGAAACCTTTGGCGCTTCCTGAATGGCAGCGCTGTCCGCAAACTCGAGCAGTTCGGCATCAAGCGCATGACCAAAAGGCCCTGCCAGGAAATTTTGCGGAAATGACTGTTTATAGGTGTTGTAAGCCATCACCTGGTCATTAAACGCCTGCCTGGCGAAGGCGACTTTGTTCTCGGTGCTGGTCAGCTCTTCTGACAACTGCATCATGTTTTGATTGGCCTTGAGATCAGGGTATGCCTCCACAACCACATTGAAGCGACCCAGCGCTCCCGCCAGGGCCTGCTCCTGCCCGGCAAGGTTCTTGATTGCATCTCCGTTGCCAGGATCCTGTGCCGCCTGGGCAAGTGACGAAGACGCCGCATTACGCGCATCAATGACCGCTTCCAGCGTTTCGCGTTCATGGTCCATGTACCCCTTGGCGGTTTCCACCAGATTCGGAATCAGGTCATAGCGACGCTTGAGCTGAACTTCAATCTGGGCGAAGGCGTTCTTGTAGCGGTTCTTGAGCGCTACAAGGGTGTTGAAAATCGAGACGGCCCAGATGCCACCGCCGATCAGCACAACCAAGAAAATGATGGTTGATAGTTCCATATTGTTCTCCTGCTAAATGTTCAACTGTTAGCCTGTTGGTGAGGGCCGGCTACTGTTGCCGTCTGCTGTTACCCACTCTTTTTACCACTACTTTTGATAGTTAGCCTTCCACTGGGCGTAGGGCATCCCATAGATCCGCTCCCTGACCTCTTCATAATCGAGCTCAATTCCTTTATCCTCTCCCGCCGCTTTGTACCACTTGCTGAGACAGTTCCGGCAGAAGCCGGCAAGATTCATCAGGTCAATATTCTGTACATCCCTGTTTTCATCCAGGTGTTGCACGAGGCGCCTGAAGGCCGCCGCTTCGAGTTCAATTCGGGTTTGGTCATCCATCACAATTCTCCAGCACAAATCCGGGTAATACCTTAACATGACGGACTTCAAAATCGGCCAGAAATGGATCAGCAACGCTGAGCCTGAACTCGGCATGGGCCGGGTCCTTCGCCTTGAACACCGAACAGTCTCCCTGTTTTTTGACGCAGCAGCCGAGGAGCGAAATTACGCTCGCGCCCAGGCACCGCTCACCCGCGTCAAATTCAATCCAGGCGACCGCATCGCTACCCAGGATGAGATCACGATCACCGTAACGCGAGTGGTGGACAAGGGCGGGATATTTGTCTATCACGGCAACTATCAGGGCACCAACACTGCGGTCATGGAAACCGAACTGGACGCTAACGTGCGATTCAGCAAACCTGAAGACCGGCTGTTTACCCACCAGATCGATGAAAACCATTGGTTCAACCTGCGCTATGAATCACGCAGCATGCTGGCAAGACTGTCCCGCGCCGACTCCCGTGGCCTGTACGGACCCAGGGTCGCACTGATCCCGCACCAGCTTTACATCGGTGCCGAGATCGCCAGCCGCTTTGCGCCCAGAGTGCTGTTGGCTGATGAGGTGGGTCTCGGCAAGACAATAGAGGCTGGTCTAATCCTGCACCAGCAGTTACAGACGGGTCGCGCCAGTCGAGTGCTGGTGGTGGTCCCCCCTGCCCTCACCTTCCAGTGGTTTGTGGAAATGATCCGGCGCTTTAATCTACAGTTTACGGTGCTGGACGACGATCGCTGCGAGCAGATCGTGGCGGACAACACGCCGGAGGATATAGACAACGACAACCTGTCGTTTAACCCCTTTGAGGCGCAGCAACTGTGCCTGGCCTCGCTGGACCTCTTCACCGAACACCCGGATCGCGTCACCCAGGCTGTTGCTGCAGAATGGGACCTCATTGTGGTTGATGAGGCCCATCACCTGCGCTGGTCTGAAACAGCCGCGTCCCCTGAATATACCGCCGTCGAGCGCCTGTCCCGGGCTTCCCGCGGCCTGCTTCTGCTGACGGCAACGCCGGAACAACTGGGACGCGTCGGTCACTTTGCCCGCCTTCGGCTACTGGATCCGGACAGGTTTCACGACTATGCCGCATTTGTCGCCGAGGAATCGCGATTCGAGGAAGTGGTCCAGGCAGTCAATGGGCTGCTCACCGGCAGCACCGATGAAAAGGAAACAGCGCGGGCCTTGATCAGATCGCTGGTTGGGGTCAACGATGCTGTTGAAGACCCCCAGCTCATCGAGGAACTGCTTGATCGACACGGGACCGGTCGGGTGCTCTTTCGAAATGTAAGATCGTCAGTGGCTGGATTTCCGGAAAGAGTACCGCTACCAGTCGCCCTGCCCCTGCCGAACGCTTATGCAGGCATCGAGTCTCTGACGCCTGAACAGACTGCGCCGGATTGGTTGACCTTCGATCCGAGAGTTGCCTGGCTGGTAGATTTACTAAAGGATCAACCAACGGACAAGTTCCTGGTCATCTGCGCCCGGCAACAGACTGCAATGCAGCTGGAGGAATTTCTGTCGACCAGGACAGGCATTCGGGCAACTGTCTTTCATGAGGGTCTTGACCTGGTTGCACGCGACCGCGCTGCCGCATGGTTTGCAGAGAGTGAACGCGGCGCACAGGTTCTGGTTGCGTCGGAGATTGGCAGCGAGGGCCGCAATTTCCAGTTCGCGAGCCATCTGGTACTGTTCGACCTCCCCGCCGGACCGGATCTGCTTGAGCAGAGAATTGGCCGACTTGACCGGATTGGCCAGCAGTTTCCAGTCAAGATCCATATCCCCTATATTGAGGGGACACCCACAGCACGCCTGTTTCGTTGGTACGCCGAGGGTGTGGGTGCGTTTACCGAGCCAAATCCCGTCGCCCAGGGACTGTTTGATGAGTTTTCTGAGCGCTTGCAGACTGAAGCAATCGACCAGCTGCTGCCAGAGGTTATCGAGCAGAACCTGCTGCGCCGGGAAGCCGTCAACCGTGGCCGGGATCGACTGCTCGAGCTCAACTCCCACCGACCTGCTGTATCTGCCAACCTGGTCGCAGATATTCGTGCCAACGAAGGGGGTAGCGACCTGGAGCGCTATATGGAGAGTGCGTTTGATGCCTGGGGGCTTGAATCAGAACCACTGCCTGACCAGATTTACCTGGTGAAACCCACAGAAGGCATGGTGCGACACGCGAGTACGAGCGCCGAAACCTATGGGCACTACCACTTTCCTGAATTACCCGAGGATGGCATTCGGATCACCTACAATCGCGCAACGGCGTTAGCCCGCGAAGACGTGCTCTTCTTTACCTGGGAGAACCCCACTGTGCAGCAGGCGCTGGATGTGGCTATCTCCGACGTCACAGGCAACAGCGCCATGATTGCGGTAAAGCACCCACATTTGCCTTCAGGCACACTGCTTGTTGAAACCATTCACATCGTGGACTGTATCGCACCAAAAGCGTTAGGGGCCGATCGATTTCTGCCGCCGCTGGTGTTGCGATCGCTGATATCGCCAAACCTGGCCGACGTGGCAGAGCAGTTGCCCTATACCTCATTTAACGCGGAGATACTCGAGGTCAATAACACTGCGCTGCATCAGCTGCTTGAATCACAGAGCGGTGGTATCCGACAGATGCTGGGAAGCGCCGGCACCCATGCAGAAGGGAAACTTGCAGGGCTCCGGGAATCCGCCACCATCGAGGTCAAGCGAACGTTTGAGCAGGAAATCCGGCGCCTTGAAGCATTACAGCGAGTGAACCCGTTAGTGCGCCAGGAAGAAATCGAGCACCTGGCCAGCATCAGCGATGCCATCATTGGCGCGATAGAGCGCGCAGAGGTGCGACTCGACGCAGTGCGCGTTATTGTTGCTGCCTAGAC
>CAYGNA010000159.1:5850-8435 GCA_964351065.1 uncultured Pseudomonadales bacterium | reverse complement strand
AAGTGATCCATACCAATATCCACGTAGCCCGCGTCACTCAATGTGTCAATGCAAAATTGCAGGATCTCGAGCTTCTGATCTGCCACCGGCAGGTCGACTACTTTGATGCGCTGTTGCGGTGTAAAGCGATCAGGCAAATGTGCGTAGTTGTATATAGAGATGCGGTCGGGTGACAACGCTACAACCAGATCAATGGTGCGCGCCATGGTTTCCAGCGTCTGGTGCGGCAGTCCATAGATCAGATCAACACTGACAGAACGGAATCCTTCTGCACGGGCAGCCTCAATGACAGCGCGTGTATCTTCAAAAGTCTGCCTGCGGTTAACTGCGCGCTGTACCTGATCATCAAAGTCCTGGATGCCAAGCGAGAGCCTGTTGAAACCGGCTTGTCGCAGATGCGCGATCCGCGCGGGATCCACAGTACGTGGATCAATTTCAATGCCGAATTCACCATCCGCGTCACTGGCCAGCCTGAACTGACCACGGATACACGTCATCAACGCCTGAATCTGTCCATCGTCAAGAAACGTGGGCGTACCCCCACCCCAATGCAACTGGGTTACCTCACGGTTGGCAAAGTGTGGGGCTGCCATACCAATTTCCCGCTCCAGGTAATCCAGGTAGCGAACGGCCTTGCTTCTGTCCCGCGTCACGATTTTGGAGCAGGCACAGTAATAACACAGCGTGCTGCAGAACGGGATGTGGAAATACAGTGAAATCGGGCCAGCGTCACCGCTTGCCGTTACGGCAGACAGATAGTCAGCTTCACTGAACTCATGAAACTGAAGGGCGGTCGGGTAGGAAGTATACCGTGGGCCTTTGACGTCATACTTCTTGATCAGCGCGAAACTCATTAACTGCTCCTGCAGGGTTGCTAAAGAGCAGTCTAGGGAACCGCTTCCCAAACCTCCTTGACCAACGTCAAGTCACGCGTTTAACCGAGGTCCCGATACTCCTTCTCCAGACGCTTTGCCTGCTTGTTGGAGATACCACCCAGAAAATCAATCGCGTGACGAACCCTCGCCCTGCACATATCCGGCCCAAGCAATGCCATGGAGTCGAACAGCGGCGGCGACACAGGACGACCGGAAATGGCCACAAATACTGGTCCCAGCACTTCCCTTATCTTGCGCCCGGTACGTTCTGCCAGCGACTGGAAGAGACTGTTGATAGACTCTCGATCCCATTCGCGGAGCGCCTCCAGGTCCCAAAGCACAAACTGCAGCAGTTTCAACACCTCATCGGATGGGACATTCTTGATCTCAAAATCAGCAGCCTGTAACGCCGGCATGCCCTCTACGAAGAAGGCGGACATGGGTGCAATTTCAGAAAAGACATCAACCCGCTCCTTGATCAGCGGAATGACTCGCAGAAGGTTCTCCCGATTGAAAGCCCACGCGGTGACTCGATCTGCGATTGCCTCATCACTGAGGGACTCCCTGATCCAGCGACCATTCAGCCACTTCAGCTTGTCGACATCAAACACCGGGCCACCCAACGTGATCCGGTCAGCATCAAAATGCTGGATCATTTCGTCAAGGCTGAACTTCTCGGTGCCATCCGGCATGCTCCAACCAAGCATACCCAGGTAATTGAGCACTGCTTCGGGCAAAAATCCCATACGCTCATAGAAACGAATACTCGTTGGGTTTTTGCGCTTGGAGAGTTTGCTCTTGTCAGGATTCCGGAGCAGCGGCATATGAATCAACTCTGGCATTTCCCAACCGAAGTATTCGTATAAAAGTATGTGTTTGGGCGCTGAATTGATCCATTCCTCGCCACGGATAATATGTGTTATCTGCATCAGGTGGTCATCAACCACCACCGCCAGGTGATAGGTAGGATTGCCGTCAGACTTCAACAAGACCTGCGCGTCAACCTGGGACCACTCGATCTCAATGTCACCCCGCAGTCGATCCTTGACGACGCAGGTTCCATCACGCGGTACTTTCATTCGTACCACACTGGCCTCACCCCTGCTCTGTCGCTCGCTGACTTCGTTAGCTGACAGCGTCTCACAGTGCCCGTCATACCGGGCGGTCTCACCACGCGCCATCTGTGCTGCACGCATTTCGTCAAGGCGCTCGCTCGTACAAAAGCAGTGAAACGCATGGCCTGATTCCACCAACTGATCAACATGCTCCCTGTAGATCTCAAGACGCTCACTCTGGCGATAGGGCCCAAACGGGCCGCCTTTATCCGGCCCCTCATCCCAGTCCAATCCAAGCCAGCGCAGCGAATCAAGGATTACAGCCTCCGACTGAGGCGTACTGCGCGCCGCGTCGGTATCCTCGATCCTGAGCACAAATTGCCCACCGTGCTGCCGAGCCATGCAAAGGCAAAACAGCGCCATATAGGCGGTACCAACATGGGGATCACCGGTAGGTGACGGGGCTACTCTTGTTCTCACTACCATGCGGGAAGTCACCTTGTAAAAGGCGACAGATGTTACACTATTGCCCGACCAAGATTAATTAGACCCTTATGCTTGATCGTACGCTCTCAATTGCGCCCATGATGGGTTGCACCGACCGACACTGCCGCTACCTGTTTCGCTTGTTGTCAAAGCACGCGTTGCTCTACTC
>CAYGNA010000159.1:0-5840 GCA_964351065.1 uncultured Pseudomonadales bacterium | reverse complement strand
CCCTGCGCACTGCAGCTTGGCGGCAGCAATCCGGCAGAACTTCGCGCATGCGCCAGGATGGCTGAAGACGCGGGCTACCAGGAGGTGAACCTTAACGTTGGCTGCCCCAGCGACAAAGTCCAGAACGGTGGCATTGGCGCCTGCCTGATGGCAGATGCGAACCTGGTAGGAGACTGTATTGCAGCCATGGGACTCGCCGTAGACATTCCGGTTACCGTCAAATGCCGCATTGGCATTGATGACCAGGACAGCTTCGAATTTTTTCACCGGTTTGTCGAAACAGTTCATGCAGCGGGTTGCCGCGTGTTTATTGTCCACGCCCGATCGGCCATCCTCGCGGGTCTGTCGCCCAAAGAAAACCGCGAGATACCGCCCTTGAAGTACGATTACGTGTTTCGCATCAGGGAGACCTATCCAGACACAGCATTTGTCCTTAATGGTGGATTGAATACTGTTGACAGTGTGACGCGGGTACTGCCTGATACCGACGGGGTGATGCTGGGTCGGGCACCTTACGCAAACCCCTGGTTACTGACTGAACTGGAGCAGGCCCTGTTTGGCACCGCACCACCTGATCGGCTTCTGGTGCTCGCGCAGTACCAGGCGTATATCGACAGGGCGATTGCCGAGGGCCACCACTTCAAGCACATGGCTAAACACCTGCTGGGCTTTTTTACCGGCTGTCGTGGCGCAAGAGCGTTTCGCCGCTACATGAGCAACCACATGTTCCAGGAACAGGCAGACTCACGTATTCTTGAACGGGCACTGGCAGAAGCCGGACTGAACGAATCAGCAACAGTTGCACGAACCGGGACCGATCGATGATCGAACAGATAAAGCGTTTTTTTGAAGAGCGCCTTCATTCCAGTGATGGCGCAGACGAAGCAACGAGGGCGCAGGAAATACAATACGCCTCAGCCGCATTGCTCATTGAACTCGCTCGTGCCGATTTTCAGGCGGACGACCTGGAAAAAGCTGTCATCATGGCGATGCTCAAAGACACGTTTGATATGGACGACGATGTCCTCGCGGAAGTGGTTACCCTGGCCGAAACTGCAACTGAAGAGGCGCACGATGTCTTCCAGTTCACACAACTGGTAAATGACCACTACACCTACGAAGACAAAACACGCCTGATCGAAAATCTGTGGGAGGTAGCTTACGCCGACGGCCGCCTTGACCGGTACGAGGAACAGTTCATTCGGAAAGTTGCCGGACTATTGCATCTGGCGCATGCCGACTTCATCCGCGCCAAGGTAGACGTGTTGAAAAAAATCGAGGCGCGTGGCTAGCGAACGATTCGTAGCCTGGGTGGTTCACTGCGCTTTTCGGACTCCAGTGCATCTACCAGTTCGGCAAACCTGGTGGCATTTTCATCATTGAGACTCATCAGCACTCGATGTGCTTCGAGCACCTGGTCGCAGAGAGCTTCTTCCGAGGCCAGCTGAGTCGGTAACTCGCCCTCCGTAATCCCTTCCAGGCCATCTTCACCCAGGGCGGAGTGTACAATCACAAAAACGCTTTCAAAACCCATGCTGGTCAGTATCCTGGAGATATCTTCCCTGGGAGAGACGATCACAGGCACGCTATTAAGTGCCTCCTGGGAGCGAAGCGACAGCTTGGCGAGCAACCCAAGGGCTGTGCTGTCAATGCAGTCCGTTTCTGACAGGTCAATGACGACTGACCGGATATCGTCAGAATGACCGATAAGATTGACAAATCCGGCAATAGTCGGCCCCAACGTGAGGCGAACGTCTCCAATCAGCTTCAGGACGTTAACTCCGTCTTCTTTTGCCAACAGCACACTTCCCATACCTGCTACCCGGCTCTCGCCAACGTGAATACCGCTATGTCGTCTGGGACATCTTTTACACTGCCCAGGCCCAGATGATCTGCCATGCTATCTATATCACCACAATCTGCTTGCACCAGCGAAAGCAGGTGTTCCTCTTTCGCCTTAACGCTACCCTCAGGCAGCACCTCAAACACACCATCAGAAAACATCACCATCGTGAATGCTTCCGGCAGGACAACCTCGCGGCGGGCATACTTCGCCGTGCTGTATATGCCAAGCGGTAATCCGCCCATTTGCAGGTACTCGGTCTTGCCCGGACTTGACAGGATGCTGGCAGGGAAGTGGGCCGCGTTGGCATAGTGCAACTGTCGACCCGCCTGATCAATGACACCCAGGAACATGGCCACGTGCTGCTCAAGGTGGCATGCCAACAGTTCACGGTTAAACCACTCCAGTATGTCGTCTGCGTCCTTGAGGCCGAGTTCTTCAAATTCGTTATAGAGTCTGCTCGACAGGCTTTTCAGCAGAACCGTCACAATCGCGCCCGGCGCACCGTGGCCAGAAACGTCGGCAATATAGAACAGAAGCCGTCGATCTGGAAGCTCAAAATAATCAATGAAATCGCCGCTCAGGATAAGTGAAGGCACAATGATGTGGCGAAACGTTAACCGGTCGGATACAAATGGAGATTCTGGCATCATCCCCTGCTGCACCCTGAACCCTGCCTGCTGATCCTGTTCAAGCGCGTTAAGAGATTCCACAAGCGTCTTGTTGAGTCGTTTGAGCTCCCTTTCACTCCGCCGTCGCTTGCGCTCTGCGCGGCGGGTTTGCTGACTCCGGGTCACGGCGTAGACAATAAGGCTCGGGTGGACAACAGGAAAAACAAGATAGTCAGTTGCGCCTTGATCCAACAATGGCACCACCTGGGGCACAGTCGCCGCATCTGCCATGACAATGATGGGCAGGTCAAACTGGTATTCGTGCAACTCATCCAGTAGCAGGGCAGCATCGGGGGCATTGCCAAAAAGAGCAATCAGCACAGCAACCGGTAAATTCCGGGAGGCCTCTTCAAGGCAGCTTTCAGCGGAGGGAACAATCTTGACGACGAAGGCTTTCTCTTCGAGCGATCTGGTTACTTGCCGGTTCGCGTCTGCGTCATCACTGACGAGCAACACTATTCCGCGTTCGACACCCATTAATGTGCTCTGTCATCACGCAACTCAGCGGAAGACTTTACTCCCGGATTTTTCTATTTACAACCACTTGAGCTACAACAGTTTAGCGCAAACACTTCATGAACTTTCCCGTGTGATCAGAAGTCGTCACCAAAGTCGTCCACCACCTTGCCGTCGTTGACCAGGTAATCCCTGCGTTGCAGGTAGGCATCGCGAATAAAGAGATAGGGATCGCCGAATACGGCACGCTCGGCTGCGAGCAAGCCAGCCCGTTGGTCAACAAGACGGGTTGCCAGCAGTACGTTGCGATGATCTACCGGGTGCAGGTAACGGAGCGGGTCCGCAGCGGTGTTCACTGGCCGAGCCAGCGCGTCCGTCACAGTACTGGGCCCCAGAAATGGCAGGACAAGGTACGGACCCCGCGGTAATCCCCAGACAGTCAAGGTCTGGCCAAAATCCTCAGTGTGTTTCTTGAGCCCCATTTTTGATGCCGGGTCCAGTAGTCCACCCACCCCGATCGTAGAATTCACCAGTATTCGGACAACATCCGAGCCACTGGCACCAACCTTGCCCTGGAGCAGGTTGTTAATTGAATTGTTAACGTCGTCAATGTTGCCAAAAGCGTTGCCGAGGGCAAACCGGACAATTTCGGGAACAAATTTCTGATAACCCCGCGCCAGCGGCTTTAACAGTATCCTGTCGCCTTTGTCGTTGAATTTGTCGGTCACCTGGGTGCACCCACGCCATGGATGACGGTTTCTCTCCTCATCGGCAGATTCAGCGAGTGTGTTCACCGACAAGATCACCGCCACGACCAATACGACAAACTTTGACCACAATCTGTTCAACGTGATGCCCTCTTGTTGTCCAACTGGTATTTCTGCCATTCCTTTTCCAGACGTTTTGCCGAGACCGGCATCGCCGTACCAAGCGGCTGCGCAAACAGAGAAACACGATACTCTTCCAGCATCCAGCGGAAATTGAAGAGTCCCGCCTCTCCAGATGATCCAACAGCGTCGTACCGCGCCTCGAAGCGCTGGATTTCGGCAGTGCTCTCCCTGTCGCGCGCAACGCTAAATGGCAGCTTATCCAACCGATACTCAATCGCCGCAAGGTAACGCGGAAATTCTTTCAGCCAACCAACCGGTGTGGTGCGAACAAACCGATCACCCAGCAGCCGATCAAGCTGGCTGCGTATGTCCGCACAACCTTGTTTATTCAGGTCGGTCTGGATCTCATCAAGCTGACGGTTAATCAGGTTGGCAGACTTCAGGATTCGGCCCATGAGTTCTCCAACCAGGTTGGCATGTTCAATCAGTTGCGATTTTTTGGTCATGCGCTCATCAAAAGCCTGTCTCCCACGCACAAGAGGCTGACCTTCAACAAAGGTATAACGAAAAACCGCCTCTACCAGATCACTCAGCAGTTCGTCTGGCTTGCCACGTGTTGCATAAAACACCGCAAATTCCCGGAAACCGGGAAACTGCTTTGCCAGGTATTTACGCTGTTCTTTCAACTGCAGCATAAACAACCGGAGTTGCCCCTGGCGCGATCGTTCTGCCATATCGAACGGGTTATCTAGGATTTCGATCGCAACGCTATCCGTCTGGTCAACCAGCGCGGGATAACCCCGAATCGCAATGCCGGCCTGGTTGACCTCAACATGATCGGGCAGTTCACCAAAGCTCCAGTCAGTCAGCCCGGCCTGTGCCAGGTCGTGGGAAACGCCCTTTTGAAACTCCCGCTCAACCTCACCTGCAAACTCCGCTTGCAGCTTGCCCAGATCACGCCCACTGGCCAGGGTCTGCCCCTTCTCGTCCACTACACGAATATTCATTTGCAGGTGCCGCGCAAGCCCGTCCGGGTCAAACGCCTGCTCATCCACCCTGACACCGGTCATTCGAAACAGTTTCTCAGCCAGCACCGTCTGCAATGACCGACCGTCATACTCGAGACCCGCAGCAGCCTGGTCAGCAAATTGCGGTGCAGGCACAAAATTCTTACGGATCGACTTGGGTAATGACCTGATCAAGGCAAGACACTTTTCCCGGAGCAGTCCAGGAATCAGCCAGTCCAGTCGCTCTGGCGAAACCTGGCGCAGCACCACAACCGGCACTACCACGCTGACGCCATCATCAACATGCTGGGGATCAAAATGGTAGTCCAGCGTCAGTCGCGTATTGGCGAGTTCCAGCGATGCCGGATAGGCAGCCTCTGACACGGCAGCATCCTGTTTCAGGAGATCCTTTTTTTCGAGGAACAGTATTTTCGGCTTCGTTCGCTCAATCTGTTTACGCCAGGCATCAAGGTCAATTTCACTGCAGATGTTTTCCGGCAACCGCTCGTCGTAAAACCGGAACAGGGTATAGCCATCCACCAGCAGGTCGCGCTTGCGTGCGCGCGACTCAAGCGCCTGAATCTCTTCGACCAGTTTCACGTTGTGCTGGAAGAACGGCGCGCGCGATTCAAGCTCCTGCTCGACCAGGCCATGCTGGATAAACAACTGGCGCGCCCGCACCGGGTTCACCGACCCAAAGTCAATCACCCTGTTCCTGATAATCGATACACCGTAGAGCATCACTTCCTCGCGCGCGAGTACCTGACCGCGCGCAGCGTCGAACCAGGGTTCATGATAGTTGCGCTTGACCAGGTGGCGAGCCAGCGGTTCGATCCAGGTGTTGTCGATCTCGGCGACTGTCCTGCCAAACAGGCGGGTTGTTTCTACCAGTTCGGCAGACATAATCCAGCGGGGTTTGCGCTTGAACTGGGAGGAGCCGGGAAAAATGAAGTGCCGACGATTTCGTGCGGCCAGATACTCGTTCTCCTCAGACTTCTCAGCAATATTGCCCATCAAACCTCCCAGCAGAGAG
>CAYGNA010000158.1:0-8470 GCA_964351065.1 uncultured Pseudomonadales bacterium | reverse complement strand
CCATGTACACAGCAGCAGCGCGTGCACCCGGCACCGTTGCTCGTGACCAGGCGTTTTCAATCACGAAACCATTGGCTGCCATGTCTTTCGCATTGACCGGAACACCAATTGAGGACAGGACAATCAGTAATCCTGCAAGAATCAGACTTTTCATCCTTTGTTAGAACTCCCGGAAAATTCGTTCATTGTAACATTGGCTACAGTGTTGGCACTGCTGCCATCCTGTCCATACTGCAATCAGTGACGCAGCAGGCTCGCTCTGCGAGTCCGGCACCCTCAGTCAGGCTCGCACCAGCCAGGCGGCATATTCACGCCAGATGACCAGCAGATGGCGGATGCGTCCGTCTTCAGTATGGGGCCGAAGGCAGCGCATAATCGCCTGGGTCTGGACCGGGTCAAGAGCAACCACAAAAAAGTCTGTCATCGCATTACCACGATGATCCGCCGGCTTGACCAGGGGTACCCCCTCAAGAATACGGCTCAAAACTGCCCGCAGACTCATCTCGTCAACAAGTTCCAGCGTTGTGACAATTGCCCACCGACTAAAGCAGCGGGGTTGCTCACACAATTTCTTGTAGGTTTGCCAATCCATAAGCTTCAGCATTACAAAACGTTTAAACTTGGCCCTTTTTTGCGGACAGTGCAAAGCCATGGGGCGCCTAACACTTCTCTTTCTAATCCTTGTCGCGCAGATTGCCCAGGCAGAGCCAGAGCGAATCGGGCTTGTACTCAGCGGCGGTGGCGCCAGGGGACTCGCTCACATTGGCGTTATCCGAGCGCTGGAGGAACAGAATATCAAAATCCACGCCATCGCTGGCACCAGCATGGGAGCAATCGTTGGCGCACTCTATGCCTCGGGTAAAACACCGGACGAACTGGAAGAAATTGCCCGCACCATGGACTGGAGTCAGGCCTTTTCTGATCTCCCCCCACGCGACCGGCTGTCCTTTCGCCGCAAGCAGGATACCCGCAGCAACGTCGCCACCGCCGAACTGACCCTCAACGGGGGTATTGTCAGCCTGCCAAAGGGCGTTGTGCAGGGCCAAAACCTGCAGATTATGCTTCAGCAACAGTTTGTTCACGTTAGTGACATTAATGATTTCGACCGGCTAAAAATTCCGTTTCGGGCCGTTGCAAGCGACCTGGTTACAGGCGAAGCTGTTGTCTTCAGGCGAGGCTCACTGGCAACTGCTGTGCGCGCCAGCATGTCAATTCCGGGACTCTTTGCACCCGTGGAAATCGACGGAAAAATGCTCGTTGACGGTGGTATCGCTAACAACCTGCCAGTCGACGTCATCAAGGCCATGGGGGTTGATCACGTAATTGCCGTGGACATCGCAACGCCTTTGTATACCGCGGATGAACTGGATTCTGTTATCCCTATCATCGAACAGTTAACCACCCTGCTGACGTTCAACCGGTTGAAGAGCCAATACGCACTACTTGATGACGACGATCTGCTGATCACGCCGGATCTTTCTGACGTCAACACAGCCGCATTCGAAAAAACTGACCTCGCTATCAAGCGCGGCTACGATGCAATACAGGCTTTCGATAACGAACTCGCCCGGTTTGCAGTACCGGGGCAACCGGGTCGGGGCACGCCAACCAAATACGCCGCGCCAAAAATTGATCGAATCAAAATCCAGAATGACTCAAATGTATCTGACAAGCTGATCAAGGCGCTGGTCCGGCAGGCTGTTGGCGCACCGCTTGATGATGAACAATTGCGGGAAGACATCGAGTCAATCTATGGCTACGAGTACTTTGAGTCGGTGCAATACCAGATCGTGCCTGAGGAAGCTGGCAACACGCTGCTCATCACGGCCCAGGACAAGAGCTGGGGTAAGGACTCGTTGGGAGGGGGGCTTGAGCTCTATTCTGACACCCGCGCAAACAGCGGCTACAACCTTCGAGTGGAGTACAGAAAATCAGGTGTTACCCACAAGGGTGGCGAATGGGATAGCGAACTGCAATTTGGTCAGGATCCGGTCATCGGCACAGAACTGTACCTGCCACTTGACTATCGGCAGGCCTTCTTTGCCCGTCCCTACGCCCGCTACAGCGAACGTACCTACAACCGTGTTGCATTGGACACCATCGAAGGCCGGGAGCGACTCGATGAACTTGTCTATGGCCTGTTTGTCGCCACGGAGTTCTCGAATAAAGGGATCCTTGGCATCGGCATCGAGTCACATACAGGTGACATCAAGCAGTTTGTGGGGACCAATATCCCGGAGATCAACTTTGAGGATACGATTGGCTATATTCGTGCAGACTACGACGACATGGACAACGTGGCGTTTCCTCGCGAAGGTGCCATGGCAACTGCAGAATATCGCTGGGTTGATGCGGACAAAACGCCTGACTTCAGCCAGTTCAGCGTGCAGGTCTCCCAGGCTATCCCTATTACCCGTCACTCGCTTGTGTTTGGCGTTGATTACCTTGCCAGCACCGGCAATACGGTGCCACGTCACCTGCAAGCTCGGCTGGGTGGTTTGGGCAGGGTATCAGGCCTGCGGAACGATGCGCTGATCGGCAACAACCTTCTGTATCTCAACCTGACTTACCTGCACCGTCTCGACAAGCAAAGCATGCTGCCTGTCGACCTGCCGCTCTATCTCGGGCTATCGATTGAGGCTGGTAATACCTGGGCTACCCAGGATGAAATCACGGTATCCGGCTTACTGTTTTCAGGGTTGCTGATGCTGGGTATGGATACGCCCCTCGGCCCGCTCTATTTTGGCTATGGCAAGACGGAAACGGACAGTGAGGCTTTTTATGTAAGACTGGGGTACAAACGGCAACAGTAGCAGCACCAGCCTGCTGGCGCGCCCGATGCGCAATTGAAACGCCTTTTCGCCGGGATGTGCATCCGGGCAGAACTTCTGGACAGGGACCGGATATGACAAACAAGAACGCAAACGCCTATGTGGGTCTGTCGAGACGGTTCGACCAGGGCGGCACCTTTATCAGGCTGGCAAGCGGAGAAGACCTCTACAGCTACCAGGACCTGGAGAAGTCCAGTGCTGCCTATGCGGCGCGTTTCCAGGCCCTGGGCCTGACCAAAGGCGAGCGCATTATTGTGCAGGTGGAAAAGAGTGCCGAGTGCCTGTTTATCTATTTCGCCTGCCTGCGTTCGGGGCTTATCTACCTGCCGCTCAACACGGCATACCAGGCTCACGAGGTCGAATACTTTTGCCAGGATGCTGCGCCCGCCCTGGTCATCTGTGACCCCGCTCGCGCTGAGACCTTCGCCAGGTTCACAAACTGCACAATACTCACGCTTGATAAGCAAGGCATTGGTACCGCCAGGATCGATGCCGTCGGCGAGACATTTGACAATGTGGCCTGCGAGGCGGATGACACCGCGGTCATCCTGTATACCTCAGGTACAACTGGCAGACCAAAAGGCGCGATGATCACGCATCAAAACCTTGTCGCAAATGCCGAGGCACTTCACAAAGCATGGGGCTGGGTACCTGGCGACGTCATGCTGCATGCATTGCCAATTTTTCATATCCACGGCCTGTTTGTGGGCACCCACCTCGCCGTTCTCAATGCCAGCCCCATTATCCTGCTGGAAAAATTTGATCCCGATCTTGTCATTCGCCTGTTCCGCGAGGCCACCGTCTACATGGGTGTTCCTACCAATTATGTTCGCCTGCTGGCAAATACAAACCTGGACCAGGCGGCCTGCGCCAACATGCGGCTGTTCACGTCCGGATCCGCACCGCTGCTGGTACCCACCTTTGAGGAATTTAAGCAGCGCACCGGCCACACCATTGTCGAACGTTATGGCATGACGGAAACAGGTATGAATACATCTAACCCATTGGCAGGCGATCGCAAGCCAGGCACAGTGGGTCCGACGTTGCCCGGCGTAACACTAAAAATTGTCGATGACCTCGGCAACCGGGTGACAACCGGTGACACCGGCAACCTGATGGTGAAGGGCAACAATGTGTTTACGGGCTACTGGCAGATGCCGGAGAAAACTGCCGAAGAATTTGATGCAGAGGGCTTTTTTAAAACAGGTGACCTGGCGAGTGAAGACGAAGATGGCTACATCTCGATTGTTGGTCGCTCCAAGGACCTTGTGATCAGCGGTGGCCTGAATGTTTACCCAAAAGAAATTGAGTCCCTGATCGATGATATGCCTGGCGTCCAGGAATCGGCAGTGATTGGCCTCCCTCATCCCGATTTTGGCGAGGCGGTTACTGCCGTCATCGTTCTGGAGCAGGGTTCACAGATCACTGAGAGCGACGTAGTCAGCTACCTCCGCGACCGTATCGCTAACTTCAAAGTGACCAAACACGTCTTTTTTGTTGATGAACTGCCGCGTAATACCATGGGTAAAGTCCAGAAGAATGTGTTGCGCGACACATTCGGGCGTGCAGTTGGCCCAACATGAAACGTATAGGTGTACTTGCTTCGAGCCGCGGCACAAACTTCCAGGCTATCATTGATGCCTGTGCTGAGGGACGACTGGCGGCACAACCATCCGTTGCCATCAGCAATAACAGTAATGCCCCGGCGTTAGCACGCGCACGCCGTGCCGGCGTTGCCGCGGTACACCTGTCATCCGCCACCCATCCGGAACCGGAACTGCTCGACATTGCAATAAGGGACACGCTGCAGGCCCACAACGTCGACCTCGTGGTCACGGCAGGCTACATGAAGAAACTCGGTGACCATACGCTTACCGCCTATCGGGGCAGAATAGTCAACGTGCACCCGTCACTATTGCCAAGTCATGGCGGACAGGGAATGTACGGCATGAACGTCCATCGCGCAGTCATCGCCTCCGGTGACAGCATGACCGGCATCACGATCCATCATGTAGATGCCGACTACGACACGGGTGCGGTTATCCGGCAACTGTCTATTCCTGTTCTGGCGACGGATTCGGCGGAATCGCTGGCTGCCAGGGTGCTCGAACTGGAGCATGATTTCCTCATCAGCACACTTGCGGAACTGCTTCATACTTGACAAATGCAGGCTGATCACTAATCCTCCCTACCCATGAAACGATCAGCCCACGTTGAATCCACCATAATTGACATTATTCGTTTGCGAATGGTGGGTTGACGCCTGATCAAAGGCTTCACTAAAACCCGCCTAACGGCGGGTTTTTTCGTTTCAGCAGGTGCTTTCCGGCATCGTGCCCTGAACCAGAAGGCAGGATCAGGCCTGAAACGGGTAGACGACAAAAAAACACAACTTCAAGAGCAGAGCAGTGAGCGAAACAGATACCAGTACAGATACGAGTACAGAGAGTTTCTCGTTTGTCGAATCCGAACATCGGGTACTTGACCTGTGGAAACGCGAGGATGTATTCCAGCGGTCCCTCGCCCAGACACGCGACAACAAGCCATATATTTTCTATGACGGCCCTCCATTTGCCACAGGTCTGCCGCACCATGGCCACCTCGTTGGTTCTATTCTCAAAGATACGGTGCCACGCTACTTCACCATGAAAGGCTACTACGTCCAGCGCAGGTTTGGCTGGGACTGCCACGGGTTACCCATTGAACATGAAATCGACAAGGCGCTCGGCATGTCCTCCCTTGAGGCCGTGGAAAAGTTGGGCGTCAAGGGCTACAACGACGAATGTCGCAAGATTGTGCAGCGTTATACCAGTGAATGGGAGAGCACGATCACACGAATCGGGCGTTGGGTGGATTTTGAGAATGACTACAAAACCATGGATCCCTGGTACATGGAGTCGGTCTGGTGGGTCGTCAAGCAACTGTGGGAGAAGGACCTCATCTATCGCGGTGAAAAGGTTGTGCCATTTTCCACTGCCCTCGGCACCGTCCTCTCCAATTTTGAAGCAGGTTCCAACTACCAGGACGTGCAGGACCCGGCCGTCACCGTACTTTTCAAGCTAAATGAGCAAGACGCCTATATTGCAGCCTGGACGACAACGCCCTGGACACTGCCCTCGAACCTTGCGCTCTGTGTGGGTCCGAACATTGAATACGTTAAGGTTCATGATGCGCAGCTTGCTGCAGATATCTACGTCGCCGCCGAGCGTCTGGACGATTTCGGCAAGGGGCGATCCCAGGAAGTGGTCAGTCGATGTATCGGCAAAGACCTTGTTGGCCTGACCTACCAGCCGCTGTTTGACTATTTTGCTGATCTTGAGAACGTGGGCGCTTTCCAGGTGGTCATGGATGATTACGTCTCTACCGAGAGTGGTACGGGCATCGTGCATCAGGCGCCAGCGTTTGGTGAAGATGATTTTCGTGTCCTGAAAGCTGCAAATATTGATGCCATCGTCTGTCCTGTGGACATGAGCGGCCAGTTCACCAGCGAGGTCAGTGATTTTGCCGGTATGCACGTCAAAGAAGCTGACAAGCACATCATTCGCAAACTGAAGGAAGAGGGTAAACTGTACCGGCAGGATGTGATCAACCACAGCTACCCGTTCTGCCCACGATCAGATACGCCAATCATCTACCGCACCATCGACTCCTGGTATGTCAGGGTGGAGCAGATCAAGGACAGGCTGGCTGCCAACAACCAGAACATCAACTGGGTACCCGCTCATCTTCGTGATGGCCGCATGGGTAACTGGCTGGATGGCGCTATCGACTGGGCAATATCCCGCAACCGGTACTGGGGCACACCACTGCCAATCTGGATCAATGATAGTAACGGCAATGCGATGTGCATTGGTTCGATCGATGAACTGGCACAACTGACGGGTGTTCGCGTCACTGACCTGCACCGCGAAAACGTTGATGATCTTGTCTTTACTCTGGATGGGGAGCAAGGCACCTACCGCCGTATTGAAGAAGTACTGGATTGCTGGTTCGAATCAGGCTCTATGCCCTATGCACAACTGCACTATCCGTTCGAAAATCAGGCAATGTTTGAGCAGGGTTTCCCAGCGGAGTTTATCGCTGAGGGCCTCGACCAGACCCGTGGCTGGTTTTACACGCTGATTGTGCTTGCCACGGCGCTGTTTGACACCCATCCATTCAAGAATGTCATTGTGAATGGCATTGTGATGGCAGAAGACGGCAAAAAGATGTCAAAACGGCTGCGAAACTACACGCCACCTGATCAACTCATGGAGACCTATGGTGCTGACGCACTCCGCCTGTACCTGATTAACTCCGGACTGGTTCGCGCCGAGGAACAGCGTTTTTCAGATGCCGGCGTGAAAGATATGGTGCGGCGCGCGCTGCTGCCCTGGCTGAACGCCTTCAGGTTTTTCGAAACCTATGCAGGTATCGACAACTGGCGTCCGGTACCGCAGACAGCGGTGTCAGACAACATCATGGATCGCTGGATACTGTCCCGACTGCAGTCACTGAAGGCCAATATTGCGCGAGAGATGGAAAGCTATCGCCTCTACAACGTAGTGCCAGAACTGTTCGAGTTCATCGAAGACCTGACCAACTGGTACATCCGATTGAATCGCAGTCGATTCTGGGCGAGCGAAATGACAGCTGACAAGCACGCTGCTTTCACGACCCTGCACCGAACCTTGCACGAACTTAATCTCACCATGGCACCGTTTGCGCCATTTCTGGCCGAAACCCTGTTCCAGCAGATGAAGCCGTTTGCTGACACGGACGACGGCGTTTCAGTTCATCTGTGCCAATATCCCGTACCCGAGGACACCCTGATCGACCCTGTCCTTGAGAGTGCCGTCACCCGCATGCAGCACATCATCCTGCTTGGTCGACAGAAGCGTAATCAGGAGAAGATCAAGACCAAGGTGCCTCTGTCTTCCCTCACAATAGTCCACAAGGACCGCGCGCTGCTGGATGAAATCTCCAAACTGGCTGACTATATCCAGGCCGAACTGAATGTCAAAACACTTGACTACAGCACAGACGAAAACCAGTTCATCAATCTCTACGCCAAACCCAATTCACCTATATTGGGTAAGCGGCTGGGCAAAGAATTCGGGCGCTACCGTGGGCTCATCGAAGCACTCAGCAGCGCCGAGATTGATGCCCTTGCCGAGTCAGGCAGTATTACGCTTGCTGACGAGGTTCTTGAGGCGGACGATATACTCGTCTATCGCGAAGCCCGGGAAGGCACCAGTGCTGTGTCGAATCGATACATCTCAATCGACATGGACTGCACTCTCAACGAAGACCTTGTTCTGGAAGGCCTTGCGCGCGAGGTTGTGAGCCGCATCCAGCGCTCCAGGCGCGATCTCGGATTCAATGTTGTCGATCGCGTGAACCTCACCTACAGTGCCAGCGGCAAGCTTGCCGACGCTATCGCACAGCACGCGGACTACATCGCACGCGAGACCCTGACGGTCTCACTCGTTGCGCAGAGTGAAGCACAGGACTTGAGTTTCGAGGTAGAGGATTACGAACTCTCGATGACAATCACCAAAGCAGGCTAGTGCCCGGGCCTGCTTTGTGCAGGTCCACCGCTGTCACTGCGACCGCTGGGGTACCACCCAGAGGGTCAGTCATTTTGCCCGGGCTGCCAC
>CAYGNA010000157.1:0-8555 GCA_964351065.1 uncultured Pseudomonadales bacterium | reverse complement strand
TGCATGACGCGCGGTGTCAGTCCAGCGATTTGAGAAAATTCAGGATAGCAGCGTTGGTCTCCTCCGGCGCCTCCTGTTGAACCCAATGGCCTACCCCGGGAATCAGCGTGATGTCACGCAGATCGGTCATGACCGGTGCCATCATTGCGGTTAGTGCCGCCTTGTCTGCACCCTGGATCACCTGGTCAGCAGCACCGGAAATGAATGCTGATGGCATGCGAACCATTGGATCGACATCTGCCATATAGTGCCAGTTGGGATCAAAATTTCGGTAGTAGTTGACGCCGCCTCGAAAACCCGCGCGGGTGAATTCGCCAACAAAGTAGTCGAGATCCTCTGCCGAAAGCCAGGCTGGTCGTTCAAGAGGCGCGCCCATGCGTCCGATCCATCCGCCAGCGCTGCGGCGTGGATCGGTAATGGAGGGGGCGGCACGCGGCGTGTCGGGAGATGTATAGAGCATGGACAGGAAAGTGCGTGGGCCACTGTCGTACTCGGCTTCTGCAATCCCCCCGGGTTCGTTGTGATACAGGATGTAGAAGAAGTTTTTGCCCATGGCACTGCGCCAGCTTTCCATTGGCGGTATTTTGGAACGTCCGCCGTAAGGCACACTCATGCCGATAACACCCCGAAAACGCGTTGGATGCAGTAGTGCGGTATTCCATACAACGAGCGAGCCCCAGTCATGGCCCACAATCACCGCAGTGTCCTCACCAAGGGCATCGATGATGCCGACCACGTCAGCAGCCAGTTTGTCGATCCGGTACTCGGCAGGATCTGCCGGCGCGTCGGTATTGCCATAGCCGCGCATGTCAGGTGCAACCGCGTGATAACCCGCCTCGGCAAGTGCCGCTACCTGGTGCCGAAACGAATACCAGGATTCTGGCCAGCCATGAATCAGCAGCACCAGCGGACCAGTGCCTGCCTCGGCGATCCGCATGGAGATACCATTGGTGGTGATTGATCGAAATGTGATGTCGGCCATTTTTGGGTTCCTTCTCATCCAGATTTTTGTTGGTTGCAAATCCGATTGTACCGGTGGAACATCAGTGAAACGAACTGTCCCAAAAACAATTCAAAAACAATATCCGAGGCAAAAAGTCATGGCTAACAATGATAGCGTCAAGGTACCTGCAGCCCACTGGATAATTGCCGGCGCAGCACTGCTCTGGAATCTGATGGGGCTTGCGCTCTATGTGATGGGTGTGAGCACAACTCCCGAGCAGATGGCGGCACAATACTCACCGCAGCAGATAGCGCTGCTTGAAGCGGTGCCAGCCTGGGCAACCTCCGCGAATGCAATAGCCGTTAATGCCGGTGTACTTGCATGCGTGCTGCTGCTCTTCAGGAAGTCCGCTGCATTCTGGCTGTTTGTCGTTTCAATTGCGGGTTTGATGGTGCAGGACATCAATGCGTTTGTGCTGCAGAACACAATTGGTGCCTTTGGCATGGTGCCACTCTATATTCAGATTACCGTCATGGCCGTGGCGATTGCCATGGTGTTCTATACCAGAACTGCAACAGCGCGTGGCCTGCTGAAATGACGGGATGAGGTTCGTCGCGGCGCAACCGCAGATCAACTAGGCTGGTTTGGCCAGCAATTTGCGGGGATCAAGCGCATCCCTGACTGCCTCGCCGATAAATATCAGCAGGATGAGCAGTATCGCCAATGACGTAAATGCAGATATGCCAATCCAGGGTGCATGCAGGTTGGCCTTTGCAGACGACAGCAGACGACCAAAAGAAGGTGCGTCCAGTGGCAGGCCGAACCCAAGAAAGTCGAGCGCGGTCAGTGTGGTAATTGAGGCGTTCAGCACAAACGGCAGGTAAGTCAGTGTTGCAACCATGGCGTTGGGCAGCACATGCCGGTACATGATGGTTGCATCACCCACGCCAAGGCTGCGCGCCGCGCGAACAAACTCGAAGTTGCGCGCCCGCAGGAACTCGGCGCGCACCACGCCAACCAGGGTCATCCAGCTAAACAGGGCAAGGATACCCAGCAGCCAGAATACGTTGGGTTCGACCATGCTCGCCAGGATAATCAGCAAAAACAGGACAGGCAGTCCCGACCAGATTTCCACCATGCGCTGGCCAATCAGGTCCACGCGTCCACCAAAGTAGCCCTGCAGTGCACCCACCAGTATGCCAATTGTTGAGCTGACAATTGTCAGCGACAGCCCGAACAGCACCGAGAGTCGAAACGCGTACAGCAGTTTGGCAACGACGTCGGTGCTGCCGCCGTCAGTTCCAAGCCAGTGTTCGCTATCGGGCGGGTGCGGGTAAGGCGGTGGCAGGTCCCAGTCAATGGTGTCATAGCTGAACCGAAGAGGAGGCCAGATGGCCCAGCCAGTGTCGTCAATCAGTTTGGTGACAAACGGATCAAGGTATTCGGCCTCGGTTTCGAATACGCCGCCCAGTTCTGCTTCGGTGTAGGTAAACCAGACAGGGAAATACAGCTTGCCACTCAGTGAAAGCACAATCGGTTTGTCGTTGGCGATAAATTCTGCGAACAGTGAGAGCGTAAACAGGATGAGAAAAATCCATAGCGAGACATAGCCACGCCGGTTGGCTTTGAAAGCGGCAAAGCGCCGCGCATTAACGGGGCTGAGAGCCATCAGACTTCTCTGGTCTCAAAGTCGATGCGCGGGTCGACAAGCGTATAGGTCACGTCGCCTACAATCTGCATAACGAGGCCAATCAGGGTGAAGCTGAACATGGTGCCAAACAGGATTGGATAATCACGCTTGACCACCGCCTCGTAGCCCAGTAGCCCAAGTCCGTCGAGCGAGAAGATAACCTCGATCAACAGTGCGCCGGTAAACAGCAGGCCAATAAACGCTGCCGGGAATCCGGCGATGACAATCAGCATGGCGTTACGAAAAATGTGGCCGTACAACACGCGCCCTTCACCCAGCCCTTTGGCCCGTGCGGTCAACACAAACTGCTTGTTCAACTCCTCCAGGAAGCTGTTCTTGGTGAGCATGGTAAGCGTGGCAAAGCCGCCTATGGTCAGCGCGGTCAGCGGCAGGGCCAGGTGCCAGAAATAATCCTTGATCTTCGCAAACGTTGACAGGCTGTCGAAGTCTTCAGAAACGAGGCCCCGAAGCGGAAACCAGTCAAAGTAGGAACCACCGGCAAAAATGACGACCAGGATTATCGCAAACAGAAATCCGGGAATAGCGTATGCCGTAAAGACAACCACGCTGGTCCAGATGTCAAAGCGCATACCATCGGTCACCGCCTTCTTGATGCCGAGTGGAATGGAGATACTGTAAATGAACAGGAGTGACCAGAGCCCAAGCGACATGGAAACGGGCAGTCGCTCCAGCACCAGGTCCACCACCGGCCTGTCCTGAAAATAGCTGTAGCCAAAATCGAAGGTCAGGTAGTTTGCCATCATCTCAAAAAATCTGACGTGTGCAGGCTTGTCGAAGCCAAACTGAGCTTTTAGTTGCTCGACCATTTGCGGATCAAGACCTGATGCGCCGGTGTAGCTGTTTTCACTGGATGGGCCCATGGATCCGGCCGAAGAGACGCTGGCCGTTGACGACATGTTGCCGAACCCGGAAGCCTGGGCGAGTGCCTGTTCTACCGGGCCACCAGGTGCAAACTGAATGATCGTAAAGTTGATCACCATGATCCCAAACAGGGTAGGCAGAATCAGCAGCAAGCGCTTGATCAGGTAAAGGCCCATCAGTTGCGCCCGCTGGTAAAGTTGTTAACGGCGGCTGCCTTCTGCTCATCCCACCACCAGAGATCAATGTGCGCGTGGCGGGTCAGTCGCTCATAGACAGGTATGCCAAATTTGTCCCAGTAGACAACAGCCTGACGAGTTTTGGACATCACTGGCAACCAGTAGTAGTTGTGCAGCATGACGCGGTCAAACGCTCGAATTGCCGCGACGTACTCATCCCAGGTAGGCGCGGTTGCGATGTGCTCAATCAGAATGTCGATCGCTGGATCTTTGATGTTGGACCAGTTGGCGCTGTAAGCCTTGTCAGCTTCGCTGCTATGGAAGGCGTTGCGAATGGTGAGTGTCGGCGTGTAATCGGGCAAGAACCAGACCGCACCGCCGTCGAAATCACCCGACTGCATGCGATACAGCCAGTTGGATATCTCGGGCGATTTGATTGACGATTCGATGCCAAGACGTTTTAGCAGGCGGGTAAAGGGAATAAAGGAACCTCCGAGCGCAGGTGATACCGCGACCAGGCGTATCTCAAAAGGCTCGCCCGTTTCACCGTGAACCAACACACCATCACGCACCACCCAGCCGGCTTCATGTAACAAACGGTTTGCTTCCAGCAGGTTGTCTCTCGACCAGCCTGCACCACTGTTTGGTTGAGGTTCATAGGGCTCAGTAAAGACAGCGTCCGGGATCATACCGCGCAGCGGTTCAAGCAGTTTGAGTTCGAGCGGCCCCGGCAGGCCGGTTGCTGCCAGTTCAGAGTCATAAAAAAAACTGGTTGGTTCACCCCAGAAGCCGTAGGAACGATTGTTGCTCCATTCCATGTCCCTGAGCAGCCAGAGTGCCTTGCGTACGCGGTGGTCCTGGAAGCGCGGCTGTTCCAGGTTCCAGAAAATCGGCCACCACAGGCCTGCAGGACGATTCAGCCGCAGCTCAACTTTTTTCATGAAGCCCTGCTCGATAGCAGGGGTGTCATACGACGAGAACCAGGTTCTGGGTACGTTCTCAATGTGCAGATCGACAACATTGCCTTTCACAGCCTCGGTCTGAACCTGGTCATCGCGAAAGTAGTCAAACTTTACCCTGTCGAAGTTGTATCGGCCGCGGTTGGCCGGAAGGTCACGCCCCCAGTAATTCTCAACAAGACTGAACTCCAGCCAGCGACCTGTAGAGAAGTCGCTGATTTTGTACGGGCCGGAGCCAAGCGGAGGTGTGACCGTCGTCTTTGAAATATCGTTTTCTGGTCGCTCCCAGTAGTGTTTTGGCATGATAACAAGCCCGCCCAGTCGCAGTGGCAGGGCAGGATCACCGCGATAATCCTCCGGGATCAGAAACCGAAACTCCCTCTCGCCAATCACCTCCAGCGTATAGGGCGAGAAAGCGCTTCGAATTGAGGGGCCACCATGGGTCTGGTACGCATCAAAACTGAAGACCACGTCATCAACTGTGATCGGTTTGCCATCATGCCAACGCGCGCCGTCTCGCAACTTGAACGCGATCCACGACATGTCGGGTGCAATGGCAATACCTTCAGCCAACAGGCCGTAGTGGGTTGCAGGCTCGTCCAGTGCTGGTATCAGTAAGCTGTCGAAGAGCAGGTTTTCGTCCCTGTCCCAGAAACCAAGCCCGGCGGCCAGTCGACCGCGTTCGGCGACAGAATTGAAGTTGTCCCAGTTCCCCATTTGAGCTGTGCGGATTCTGCCGCCCTTGGGTGCGTCGGGGTTAACATAATTGAAATGTTCAAAATCTTCAGCATAGGCGGGTGTGGAAAGAAACGCGTAGCCGTGCTGATAAACAATATCTTCAGCCCAGACAATAGATGCATTGGCTGCTGCTAAGCATAGCAACAACAAGCGCATGAACGCCGCGTTTGCAGGGTACTGCATTTACCTCTTTTCCCTCTTTCGTGAACCATCGACCACTTGTTCTGGTAGCGCAGTGATGGACACATTTGGCGAATGCCGGTCGTTTGGTTTATATATGTTATGTTTGCGGATCGCAAGGGCGACCCTGATCCAACCCTGAACATAATCCAGGATCCATTCCTGAACCTACCAAACACAAGAGGAGAAATTCGTGTCGGCACAATTCAATTTTGATCCTGATGCGCTGCGGAACAAATACCGAGAGGAGCGCGACAAGCGCCTGCGTGAAGACGGTAATGAGCAGTACATAGAGGTCAAGGGCGATTATGCCCAGTACATCGATGACCCATACCTGGAAGAGAAAGTAGCGCGGGAACCGCTGGCTGATGAGGTTGAAGTTGTTGTTATTGGCGGCGGTTTTGGCGGTTTACTTGCCGGTGCGCGACTCAGGGATGCCGGGGTCGACAGTATTCGAATGATTGAGAAGGGTGGCGATTTTGGTGGCACCTGGTACTGGAATCGTTACCCGGGTGCAGCCTGTGACATTGAGTCCTACGTTTACCTGCCGCTGCTGGAAGAGGTGGGTTACATGCCCAAGCGCAAGTATGCGAGCGGCAAAGAAATTCTCTGGTATAGCCAGGAAATCGGCCGCAAATACGACCTGTATCGGGACGCCCTTTTCCAAACCGAGGTCACGGAACTTCGTTGGGACGAGGACAGCTCGCGCTGGATTGTCAGTACAAACAAGGGGGACGCGATCAAGGCGCAGTTTATTGCGATGTCCAACGGCCCTCTGAACCGACCCAAACTGCCCGGTATCCCTGGCATTGACAGCTATCGCGGTCACACCTTTCATACCAGCCGTTGGGACTATGGGTACACGGGCGGTTCTGCTGAGGGGGATCTCACTGATCTCGCGGACAAGCGGGTCGCGATCATTGGCACCGGGGCAACCGCAGTGCAGTGTGTACCGCACCTGGGCGCAAGCGCAAAAGAACTCTACGTTTTCCAGCGCACGCCTTCGTCCATTGATGTGCGTGGTGATCGTGATACTGACCAGGATTGGGTGCGAAGCCTAACACCAGGCTGGCACCAGGAACGCATGGATAACTTCAATATCCTGGTCTCCGGCGGCATCCAGGAAGTGGATCTGGTCCAGGACGGTTGGACCGAAATTATTCGAAATCTGCTGTTTATTGTCAAAAACGAGGATGAGCCTGATCTGTCACCCGCTGCGATTGGGCAGAAGATGGAATTGGCCGACTTCCAGAAGATGGAGCAGATTCGCGCGCGCTGCGAGGAAATTGTTGCAGACCCCAATGTCGCGGAATCACTGAAGCCGTACTACCGACAGTTCTGCAAGCGTCCCTGTTTCCATGATGACTACCTGCCCACGTTCAACCGGGAAAACGTCACCCTGGTTGATACAGAAGGGAGGGGTGTTGAGCGAATTACCGAGAAGGGTGTGGTGGCAAACGGCGTTGAATACGAGGTCGACTGCATTATTTTTGGTACCGGTTTTGAAGTCGGCACAGCGTTCTCGCGTCGGTGTGGTTACGAGACATACGGTCGCGATGGCCTATCGCTCACCGACAAGTGGGCTGAGGGGGTGCGCACCTTTCACGGTATGCACTGCCATGACTTTCCCAATCTGTTCATCATGGGTGGTGCCCAGTCAGGTTTTACAGCCAACTACCCGCATTCTCTGAACGAGCAGAGCAAACACATGGCCTACATCCTCAAGAACTGTATGGAAGGTAATCATCGCGTGGTGGAAGCTTCCACAGCGGCAGAAAGCGAGTGGGTCGACACGATCATCAGCATGGCGCGCAACAACCAGAGCTTTTTGAACGAATGTACGCCGGGTTATTACAATAACGAAGGTAAACCGCACCAGCGCTCGCTGCAGAATTCCAACTATGGTGCCGGGCCCGTGGCGTTCTTTCGTGTGCTGGATGACTGGCGCGAGCAGGGCGAAATGATTGGTCTGGAGCTTCGTTAGGCGATGGCTACCGAGAAACCAGAGTCGCGCGCTGAAGCCATTGCGCTGGCCACCGCCCCCGGGCAGCCTTACGAACTCGTCGAGCAAGAGATTAACGGCCAGATCTGCCGGGTGTTTGCCGCGGCTCCCCCATCACTGCGTGAGCTGTTTGAGTTGACGCGTAGTGACGAGATCTTTTATGTCTATGAGGGGGAGCGTTACTCCTTCAACCAGGTGTACCAGCACGCGGCAGCAGTTGCTGATGCGCTGGTGCGTACCTACGGCATAAGGTCCGGTGATCGTGTTGCGATCTCGATGCGCAACTATCCCGAATGGGTCATAGCCTTCATGGCGATTACATCCATTGGTGGCATAGCGGTAGCAATGAACGCGCTGTGGGAAGCCGAGGAAATGGAGTACGGACTTGCCCATTGTGGTGCGCGGGTGATATTCGCCGATCAGGAGCGAATGGATCGTGTTGCACGCTGCAAGATCGACATTGCAGTTATTGGCGTGCGGCCGGCCAAACCGCTGGCAGCGGGAGTCCGGCTAATGGATGATCTTTTTTCCGACAATGTGAGTATGCCGCTAGCGGATGTTCTGCCTGATGCTGACGCCACCATTTTGTAAACGTCCGGTTCAACGGGGCATCCCAAGGGGGCTGTATCGACCCACCGGAATGTAATTTCTGCCCTGCTCTCGTGGGAACTGGACGGTGCTGCTGGCGCCCTGGTGAGTGGTCTTGAACCCGAGCCAATGCCTTATCAGGTGGCAACCCTGCTGGGTGTGCCGCTGTTTCACGTCGCGGGTTTGCATGCGGTGCTGCTGTCGAGCTTTCGGGCACAGCGCAAGGTGGTCGCGATGTACAAATGGGACGTTGAAACTGCTGCTGAGCTTATTGAACGCGAACAAATTGCAACTTTTGTGGCGCCTGCGGCCATGACGGGTGATCTGGTAGCTCATGCCAGCAAGACCGAGCGGGACTTAAGTTCCCTGGTGATGGTTGGCGGCGGTGGCGCACCGC
>CAYGNA010000156.1:0-8589 GCA_964351065.1 uncultured Pseudomonadales bacterium | reverse complement strand
CAACAGATAGTCATCGGCATGATCGATGCAAGCATCGCCACCGACGACCAGGTTCATTATGACCTGGAAGACGCCCACGATAGTGGTCCACTACCCAACGAGGTATGGGAGACACCAACCGGACCCATCCTGTTATCGACTGATTTCCGTCTGCTCTGGAAACTGCTAACGACCCAGTTGGGCGTCAGCGACCCTTCCAACCCGGCCATGTCTCTGGATGAGAAGATTGCTGCAAGGAAAGCCGCAGCGCACGCGTTTATGCAAACGCTGGCGACGCGGGAGAAACTACAAGAGACAATGGAGAAACTCAACATAGCCTGGGGTGAGGTCAGGAATGCAGCAAACCTGCATGAGCAGGCCAGTGTGCAGGAGCGCGGCAGCATCGTCTGGATTGACGATCGCGATGGCGGAACACGCCCCATCACGCAATCACCCTATCGGTTTTCTGCGGCGTCCAGCGGTGTCAGGGGGCCCGCTGCACATCGCGGCGAGCATAATGCAGAAGTGCTTGAAGAGTGGCTCGGTATGGATCCAGTCACCGTAGCGCGTTTTACCGGGATGCGGGTGCTGTTGGACGACATGGATGAACAAGCGATTGAATAAATAGCGAACGAACCACAAAAAAAATTTGAGCAAAGTGCTTATTGGGCATCAGCCCAGACCGACTTGAGGGAGATCGGAACATGAAAAACAAAATAGCCTCCTTATTGTTTGCCTGCCTGGCAACTTCACTGCTAACGACAATAGTTGGCTGCAGCGGAGACAGTGACAAGACTGACACCACTGCAGTTGCAACAGAACCGGATTATCTGAGCGTTGAACTTCGAGGTCGCGTCGAACAACTCAAGCAGGCAGTCTCGGACACACCAACCAATCTTGATAACGTTGCAGAACGTGCCGCGACCCTCCTCGAGTGGGGCAATGCCTTCTCTCTAAAACACGGCGCAATACCTGTCGAACTGACGCTAATCACCAGCGTTGGCCAGAGCAGTGATGACGACGTCAATCGTTCCCGCGATGTTTATGGCCTGGTTGATACCCAGGTGCATGAACTGGCGCTGCGGGAGGCTGACCCCCAGGCTATTGGCACCCTGAACGCCGAACCCCCTGGGCCTTTTATCGCTGCGAGTCATGCGACTTTTGACCAGGTTTACACGGTAGGCAACCAGTCAATGAAAGCAGGCGGCGGTATTCTGGTTGCCATGCACGCGCTCAGTAACTATCCACGAATGCAGACCACTGACCCGGCCGGCGCAAACTACGTCACCATCAGGTCCAGCAATCCTGCTGCCCGCTTCACCAGTGATACCCACCCGGTTGCGGGCCAGCATGGCGGCTTCAGGGGCGTTCAGCCAGCCCATGTATTTCGGCTTGAGGGTACAGACCTTAAGCCGGGCGAGACCATTACCGTCACCTTCGGCGACACCAGCGGTGGCGGGCCTGGTTACCTGATGCAAAACTTCTCCAATGACCGCGCGGCTTTCCCTCTCTATGTCGACATGGATGGCAGCAACCGTTTCCTGACACTGCCTATCCAGGCGATCAAAATTGTGGGCGACCAGGTTGCGGGTGTGCACGGTTTTGTACCCTCGGTGGTGGCAACCGGTGAACCTTTTACCCTGTCAGTCCGCTTTGAGGATGAGTTCGATAACCTGGCCACCCCACCTTACCCGGCTTTTGAAATCCGGTTGAATGGCGAACCTTACAAGAGCATGCCCGCACCCACAGGCGGGATTACGCTGGTTGATGATTTGAAACTGGATGATCCAGGCGTGTACCGCTTTACGTTCCATGCAGGCGACATACAGGGTAAAGCCAACCCTGTTCTGGTTGCGGCCGAACCTGCCGAACGAATCTACTGGGGGGACACACACGGCCACTCGGGGATGGCTGAGGGCGTGGGTACTGCTGAAGGTTATATGCGCTTTGCCCGGGATGAAGCCCGCCTGGACTACGTCACCCACTCTGAACACGATATCTGGATGGATGATGGAGAGTGGGAGGCACTGAAACAAAACGTCATGGACTTTCACAAACCGGGTGAGTTCATTCCTTTCCTCGGATACGAATGGTCAGTCAGTACAACATCCGGTGGTCATCACAACGTCCTCTTCCGCACGCCTGAAGGCCGCGATCGCGTCCCGGCACAGTATTACCCCACCCTCTCACGGCTTTACCAGGGACTGCGTGAAAAACACGATACGGCTGATGTTGTGATCATTCCTCATGCCCACCAGACCGGCGAGTATCGCCAGAGCGACCCGGAAATGGAGCACCTGATTGAAATTATGTCCGGTCACGGTACTTTCGAATGGTTTGGTCGCATGTACTTAAACCACGGCCACCAGGTGGGTTTTATCGCCGCATCAGACGATCACCTGGGCCATCCTGGCTACTCGGCCCCACGGGGCGGTGGCATCTCCCAGCGCGGTGGTCTGGGGGCACTGATGGCACCAGACAAGAATCGCGATAGCCTGTTCGACGCGATGCGCTCGTTACGTGGCTATGCTACAACCGGAGACCGAATTATCCTGCAGGCTGATTTGAACGGCACACCAATTGGTGGTCGTGCACCGTTTGCAGAAGACCGTCTGCTGACGGGACGGGTGATCGGCACCGACGTCATCGACACCATCACAGTCATCAAGAATGACAAGGAACTCTGGCACAAGAGTTTTTTGCCCCCTGTTGAAGAAGCCGATACAGTACGACTGCAACTCACGTTTTACTCTGACTCAAATCCATTCCACCACCGCGACAACCCGCGTGGCTGGCGGGAATGGCGAGGTTCACTGGCTGTTAAGGGGGCAGACCTGGTTGATGCGTCAGCCACCGAGATTGTCAATCCTGACAGCCAGTTCTTTCGGCGTAACAGCGAGACTTCCAATTCTGTCAGTTTCGCCACCCAGACCCGGGGAGATGCCGCCTCCATTAATCTGATCCTGAAAAATGTCACACTGGACACAAGGATTGAACTCGATCTTGAAGCCGCCAACGAGCGCGGTGGTGCCCCCCAGATCTTTCGCAGACTGGGACGCACGCCGGCGTGGCAGACCAGCTTTGCACTACGCGATATGAAGGACAACACGCTGGGCAAAAGCAAACTGTACATGGCCTGGACTGACACCATTACCTTGCGGCGAATGCCGGAGGAAGGCGAAACAGATGTTCAGTTTGAGATCAAAGATTCAGACAATCCCAGGCAGGGTGACTACTACTTCATCCGGGTCAAGCAGGTAAACGACGCTTACGCCTGGTCCAGTCCCATTTGGGTGGGGGGATTTCCTCCCCGGTAGTGGTAGCTTCCTTGTATTTGAGCTCGGCTTTAGAACCCAGGCTTTAGAACCCAGGCTTTAGAACCCAGACTTCTGGTTGGATCATGGGGCTACGGTGAACGCCTGGCAGATCTGCAGCGAAACTCACCCGGGCGATTGACCGGGCGTGCTACTATTGCACCAGCACATGAGAGCACGAAATTGAGATCACGCAATACCCTTCATATCGACACGGACACCAGGCGCTAATGGAAGAACTTGATCGCCTGGAGCAGGAACTGGCTGTTGCTGTCAACGCGGCAAAAACAGCCAAAAAGAAGAAGAAAAAAAAGCCTGAAGGAGAATTGGGTTCAGGCCGCGGGATCGAGACCATGTTCCGCACCACCTACGACGTCCAGATGGGACTCACCAGCCTCGCCGATACCAAAGCCAACATGATGATCAGTATTAACGGCATCATCATTTCAGTGATTATCGCCGCTGTTGCGCCCCAGTTGGATGCCAACCCCTGGTTCCTGCTACCTACTGGCATTTTTCTCGTGGGTACCCTGATCGCCATCATTTTTGCCATTCTTGCAGCACGACCGCGGATACTGATCAACCAGAGCGGCAAAGAACACAAGGAGAATTTACTGTTCTTTGGCGACTTCAGCAGACGCAGCGAGGAAGATTACCTGCGCGGTATGCGCGAATTGCTGGGGGACCGGGAAGGCATCTACGATGCCATGACCAGAAACATCTATGGCCTTGGCTCGGTACTGCGCAGAAAGTACACACTGCTCCACATTGCCTATACCAGTTTCATGCTGGCGCTGATTTTTGGCGTCGCCTCGTCAATTTTTGTTTATTTGCGTGTGGCCTAAATTGGCAGTGATGTGAAGCACCCCCCTAAATCGGGGATGACGCAGCCGGCTGTGGACTTGCTAACGTGGCACAACTTGAGCCAACGGAAGCAATCCCATGCCCAGACTACTGCTTATCTTCCCGATCCTGCTTTTGCTTGCTGCCTGCGATGACCACACACTTGTCGTACCCACCGACCAGCCTGCCACAGAGCAACCACCGGCACCACAACCCGGCATACCGGTCAGTGGCAGCGGCGTCAAAGGCCCTCTGGCGGGCGCAGTAGTCAACGTATATCAGCTGAATCCGGCGAACGCGGACCTGAAAGGTGACCAACTGGCCACAGGCACAACAGGCAGCAACGCTCGTATTGAAGGGGTCGAACTGCCCGCCGGCACCAACGGTTTGCTGCTGGTCGAGGTGATTGCTGATGACGACACCATTGATATTGGTACGGGCGCAGCACCCGTTATCACCAGGCTACGCTCGGTTGTGGATACCAGCCTGGTCAGTGCGGGTAATGTCTACGCAACGCCGCTCACCTCCATGGCCGTCGAACTCGCGCGACAGAATGCGGATCGGGCGAGTACCACATTCAGCGGCAATGCGGACGGCTCCATTTCAAGCGAAGAATTTGCTGCGGCACTGGCGACAGCAGCAGCGCAGGTCACCTCATCGTTTGGCTTCGGTTTACCAGCAGATACCAACCTGTTCACCACGCCACCCCTGCTGGAAAGCGGCGCCACGCCAGCGTCCCAGGGAACAACACTCGCTTATCGCCGGGCTATCGAAGCCGTTGCTGCCATCGCAACGCGCGTACGCGAAACCGCTATAGCCAACAACGCGACGTCAACTATCACAACAGATGAAGCGCTCGACGCCATTACGGCAGACCTGTCAGACGGCACGATTGACGGTATGGCTTTTGATGAAGCGGTAGCCCAACTGGCCGATGTAGGCGGTGTGGCTGCCATTGTTTCCGCAGACCCCGCCACCCTGCTGGTGCCCGGCACAGACCGCTTACTCACCGATATTGTCGGCATCCTGGAAGCGGAAGTTGCCACCACGGGTGCTGAGACGGATACAACGGATCTCGCTAACACCGTCATTGAACTGATTGGCGCGCGCCTTGAAACCGACACGGATGGTGACGGTGTGGCCGACAAGCGGGACGCATTTCCACTGCTGGCAACAGAAACTGACGACTTTGATGGCGATGGCACAGGTGACAACAGCGACACTGATGATGATGCGGATGGGGTTCCCGACGCAGACGATGCTTTTCCCAGGAACGCCGCAGAGTCCGTGGACACTGACGGTGATGGTATCGGGAACAATAGCGACACCGATGATGACGCAGATGGGGTACCGGACGACAGTGATGCCCTGCCACTGGATGCCACTGAGTCGGTGGACACTGACGGTGATGGCCTAGGTAACAATGCCGATACTGACGACGATGGCGACGGCGAGAGTGACGCAACCGACGCATTTCCCCTCGACCCGACGGAAGTTGCTGATACTGACCAGGATGGCATTGGCAACAACAGTGATACTGATGACGATGGTGATGGCATTGGCGATGCGCAAGATGCCTTCCCGCTTGATGGCAGCGAATCCGTCGACACGGATGATGATGGCATTGGCAACAATGCGGACAGTGACGACGATGGTGATGGGGTTGCAGATGAAAGTGACGCATTTCCACTGGACGGCACAGAAACCACAGATACCGACAATGACGGGACCGGCAACAATGCCGACACTGACGATGACAACGATGGTGTACCGGACACTGAAGATGGACTGCCGCTCGACAGCAACAGCAGTCTTGCGACAACAGCACTGATTGGCGCCAGCGGCGGCACCATTACATCACCCGATGGTCTCCTGACATTGACTATTCCTGCTGGTGCCCTGTCAACCGATCACAACATCACCATCGGGGAAATCAACCGCGACACCCTTGCTACCCTGTATGGTCAGGAAAACAGGATCGATAGCCTGTATGCGTTTGCACCTGCGGGCACTGTGTTCAACTCGCCGGCGAGCGTCACCTATTCACTACCGGCCTCGGCTGCCGCAAACGCCAAGGTCGCGTTTTCGATACGCGATGATGTGCTTGACTTCACCACAGACAGCCACACCAGTATCACAGAACGAAAGGTGACCACGTCTATCAGCCACTTCTCTCAGTTTGGATTTGCTGATGCCGGGTTCGCGGTCAGCATCAATCGCGCCGAAGCGCTACCCAATCCGCTGACCTGGGATTATTCAGTCACCAGTATCTTCACCGGATTTGAAGGTACCGTCGGCACCCGGAGGAACCCGGACAACACCATACCGCCGCCGGTTGTAATTGTCGGGCAGGAATATATCTCTGAACCTGTGCACGACAAGCTGCTGGCTTACTCGCATACCTTGATCGACGCCTCTACGAATGAGCCAGGCAAGATTCTGGCAGACTGTCAGAATACGAGTGTGGAAGGGATGCCCGGCACTATTCGATTTGAGCTTGAGTATACAAAAACAGACATCAATTTTATGTCCAGCGAGTTCCTCAAAGACCCGAGCAAAAGCATCAGTTTTGGAACCGCCGGTCGGGGTAGCGTCAGCGTCGATGCCGAGGCTATCTGCAAGACATCGGTTGTTGTCACAGAACCGGTTTTCCTCGAGCTTGACGATGCCGTGGACCGGGTAAGCCTGGCAGGTGTCGCACCCTATACCGAAGTCGGCTGTGGCGGCCAGGCCCTGGTCGCGGTTGCTCGAACCTCTACCCTGCTCTTCTCGGACGATGGTACCTGTACGGAGCGCCTCAATTACCCCGGCCAGACTGACGCCAATTTTGGTGCCGTCCTGATCCAGGGAGATGGTGCCGAGGTGCTGCTACAACACGGCAAGTTTGGCACCAGCGTGGGTATTCCAGAAGACGGTTTCTTCTCACGCTTTTTTGGCAACCTGTTTGGGGCAACGCCAACGACAGACGCTGTTAACGGCCGCAAGGCAGACGGCAGTGTCGACACATCGGTTGCCTACACGGTGAACAATGGCGTTATCTATCGTTATCGTGCCAGCGTCACTGAGACCGCCATCCGGGAAGAAGTACTGGATACCCAACTAATCGCCGGCACGAGGATCATCAGCTTTTCACCCATGTCGGCGCGAACAGGGCTTGGGGTCACCAGCGGCACGCCCAGTGAGGTGGTGCTGATTGACCTCATCGACAAAACCGTCGTGAAGGTAGGTGAAGCAGGTGCCGGTGCACTAAACGTACGCTGTACACAGCATGATGCGAACCTGGGCGGTGGCTGTGCGGTGAGTAGTTACCAGACCAAAGAGATTTATCCGATCCGGGTCGACAAAGATCTGGGCGTTATCATTGGGTTACCCAGTCCTGGCATCTCAACGCCAAGCCTCGGCGTGCGACTCACAGACCTTGGCGAGATGGCCGTTCTTGCCGCCCATGACGTTGCACCCTCGGTTTCTGCACTGATGTTTAGCGTGGGGCTTGTGCTCAGGGACAGCAACACATGGGCTTTTTCCAGCTTGAACCTGGAAGCATCAATCGGCGTGGGCACTGTTTTTCTCGAGCCCAACGAGCGATTCCCCGAGGGAGGTTTTGCCATGACGGTGAGGGGGGACACGCAAAATGGTGTAGCCATCATTCCCGCGACGACAGAGATCCTCGGCAATGGATTTACCAACTATTTCATTCACTAACTACCGGGGTGGAGAACGCGTGTTGGAGGTCTGGCTCAAGGCCTCTTCACCCTCTCTTCACCCTCTGTTCGACTTTTTCAGCCCCTGCCAATGTAAGGCATGGCAGTCGCCATCACCGTCATGAACTGCACGTTGGCATCCAGCGGCAGGCTTGCCATGTAGACAATTGCGCGGGCCACGTTGTCGACATCCATGGTGGGCTCAACTTCCACGGTCCCGTCTGCCTGGGCCACGCCACCAGCCATTCGTGCCGTCATCTCGGTCAGCGCGTTGCCAATGTCAATCTGGCCACAGGCAATATTGTGCTTTCTGCCGTCCAGCGACGTGGACTTGGTTAATCCTGTGATGGCGTGTTTGGTTGCGGTATAGGGAGCGGAATTCGGTCTCGGTCGATCCGCTGAAATTGAGCCGTTGTTGATGATTCTGCCGCCACCCGGCGATTGCCGCTTCATCACGCGAACGGCGGCGGCAGTACAGAGGAATGCACCGGTCAGGTTGACGTCCACCACGCGGCGCCACTGCTCGAAGGATAATTCTTCCAGCGGCACCGGTGGTGCGCCGGTGCCCGCATTGTTGAACAGCAGATCCACACGCCCGAGCGCAGCCTCGGCCTTCGAAAACAGTTGCTCAACGGAATCAGGATCTGTCACATCCGTTGGCACCACCAGACACCGTTCGGGCGCAGGCGAGTCACTGGCTGCCTGTGCAAGCAGGTCCTCGCGTCGACCGCTCAGCACCACGTGAAAACCAT
>CAYGNA010000155.1:0-8616 GCA_964351065.1 uncultured Pseudomonadales bacterium | reverse complement strand
ACAAAAAGTTTTGCCGAAGTGGTGGAATTGGTAGACACGCTATCTTGAGGGGGTAGTGAGCTATGCTCGTGGAGGTTCAAGTCCTCTCTTCGGCACCATTTTTTCCGGATCGTTTTTCCCTCTCCGGGAGATTTTTACCAGAGTTGTCATTGGCAGTTGACCGGGATAGGTAGTACACCTATAATTCCGGCCCTTGTTATTGCGGGGTGGAGCAGTCTGGTAGCTCGACGGGCTCATAACCCGTAGGTCGTAGGTTCGAATCCTGCCCCCGCTACCAAAGTTCAAGAGCCCCATTTTGGGGCTTTTTGCTAAGTCAGGCCGGCGGATTCAATCCGACGACCTGCCAGAGCAGGAACATGCAAGGACTGAAAAATGTCCATGTGAATGTTGAGAAATGGGCTTTGTGCCCATTTTTTGTTTGGGCGAAAGGTGGAACTGACAGCAGGTGAATGAGCAATTACGAGCGCTGATTGAGCCGGTTGTCGAAGGGTTGGGCTTCGATCTGTGGGGTATTGAGTACCATGTCCAGCGTAGAAGCGCGTCCCTGAAGATCTACATTGAGTCAGAAAACGGCATCGATGTGGACAATTGTGCGCAGGTGAGCCGGCAGGTGTCTGCTCTGCTTGATGTGGAAGATCCGATCTCCGGTCGCTACACACTGGAGGTATCGTCGCCGGGAATGGATCGGCGGCTTTTCACCAGAGAGCAGTTCAAGGCGTATGAGGGTTCTGGCGTCAAGGTGAATTTGCGGTCCCCGTACGAGGGCCGCAGGCGGTTTAATGGCGTGCTGTGCGGAATGGAAGATGATGATGTAGTCATCCGTTCCGGGGATGAGGAGTATTTGTTCCCGTTCGAAGATATTGAGCGGGCGAATGTGGTCCCTTCGTTCGAATAGATGTTTTCTGAGAGAGTTTAGTGTGTTGCAAGCTAGGGCGGCACTGAGGCAAGAGAATGAGTAAAGAAATTCTGCTGGTTGTTGATTCGGTATCGAATGAAAAGGGCGTGCCCCAGGAAATCATTTTTGATGCCCTGGAGATTGCGCTTGCGACGGCGACCAAAAAGCGCTACTCAGAAGACGCCGAGGTTAGAGTCAAGATAGACCAGCATACAGGTGAGTATGAGACTTTCCGGCGCTGGAAGATTGTGCCTGACGACCACGTAATGGAAACGCCGGAAGCTGAAATTACGTTCTCTGCAGCCAAGGAACTTGATCCTTCGCTGGAGCTCGATGATTACATCGAAGAGGAAGTTGAATCAGTAGAATTTGGCCGTATTGCTGCCCAGACCGCAAAGCAGGTGATTGTGCAGAAAGTGCGCGAGGCAGAACGCGCCCAGGTTGTAGAAGCATACCGAACACGCGTGGGTGAACTGGTGAATGGCCAGGTGAAAAAAGTCACGCGGGAAGCTGTCATTGTTGATCTTGGTAACAACGCAGAAGCGATCCTGCCACGTGAAGAATGGATTCCGCGCGAGACCTTTCGTATGGGTGATCGACTTCGTGCGCTGCTCAAAGAAGTTCGTCCAGACTCACGCGGGCCGCAACTTGCGCTCTCGCGCACATCATCTGCCATGCTGATCGAACTCTTCAAAATTGAAGTACCTGAGATTGCTGATGGTGTGATCGAAATCCTGGGCGCTGCCAGGGATCCTGGTTCGCGTGCCAAAATTGCGGTAAAGACAAATGATGGCCGGATTGACCCGATTGGTGCCTGTGTTGGTATGCGTGGCTCCAGGGTACAAGCGGTTTCTGGCGAACTTGGCAACGAGCGGATTGATATCGTGATGTGGGATGACAATGTCGCCCAGTTGGCCATTAATGCCATGTCACCCGCAGAGGTTGTATCTATCGTTGTCGATGAAGAGACGCGTAGCATGGATATTGCCGTTGGCGAGGACAATCTGGCCCAGGCAATTGGCCGCGGCGGCCAAAACGTCAAGCTGGCCAGTGAGCTCACCGGCTGGGTGCTCAACATCATGACAGAACAAGACGCCGCAGCGAAACATGACCAGGAAGCCGGGGCTGTTATTGAGCGTTTCATGCAGCAACTGGATGTTGATGAAGATGTTGCGCTGGTGTTGGTCGAGGAAGGGTTTACAACCCTTGAAGAAATTGCCTATGTGCCGATCGAAGAGATGAGCAATATAGAAGGCTTTGACGAGGATATCGTCGAGGAACTCCGCAACCGGGCCAAGAGTGCTCTGACCACGCTTGAACTGGCTAGTGAAGAGCAATTGGACAACGTTGAGCCCGCGGAAGATCTTCTTAACATGGACGGAATGGACAGGCGTTTGGCTTACGTCTTGGCTAGCGCAGGTATTGTGTCAATGGAAGACCTCGCGGAGCAGGCGATAGATGATTTGCTTGAAATAGAAGACATGGGAGAAGAGCGGGCCGGACAGCTGATTATGGCGGCGCGCGCACCGTGGTTCGAAGCGGAAGATCAAGCCGATGAGGCTTGAAAACAAGGGAGAATTAGATGGCAGATGTCACGGTATCACAACTGGCGGAGACGATAGAGACGCCAGTTGATCGACTATTGCAGCAAATGCAAGAGGCCGGCCTGCCCCACGCAAAATCTGACGACGTGGTATCCGAAGAAGAGAAGCAAACGCTTCTCGCTCACCGTAAGAAAGCACATGGCGAAGATGACGCCGCACCCCGTAAGATAACGCTGAAGCGACGTACGATCAGTACGCTCAAGGCAGGGAGTGGTGCCGCGCGCGGTCGGACGGTTAATGTAGAAGTCAGGAAGAAGCGCACCTATGTGCGTCGCGAGGAGGCGGAGCCCCAGGTGGCAGAAGAGTCTCTGCCTGCAAGTGAGGTAGCCGAAGCGCCACAGCCGGTGTCGGCTGAAGTTAATCGGGCCGAATTGGAAGCAGCGCTTCGGCGGGCGGCGAACGCTGAAGCCGAGGCTGAAGCAGAGCGACGTCGTCAGGAAGCGGCTGAAAAGGCGGCGAAACTGGCTGAAGATAAAGCCAAGGCTGAAGAAGAAGCCAGGCTGGCGGCAGAACAAGCCAAGAAAACCGATAGCGAAAAAGAGGCTGACGAAGCCAAGCTGTCAACCCGCAAGGACAAGCGGGATCGTCATGATATTGATGCGCCTGATCATTCAGAGAAGAAGTCCAAGCATGGCAATCGCAAGCGTCGTGTGGAAGAACTGCTGGAGGAAGAGGTTGAAGAACTGCTCGAAGCAGACGTCGATACGATTATCGAAGTAGAAGCGCCAAAAGAAGAAAGTTCCACTTTGGGACTGTCTAGCGCCAGACCGAAGCGAGCACCGCAGAAACCACAGGGGCCAAGACACCAGTTCAAGGCACCGACAGAGGAAATCAAACGCGAAATCGAGATCGGTGAATCGATCTCCGTTGCTCAGCTTTCACAAAAGATGTCCGTCAAGGCAAACGCCGTCATCAAGTCCCTGATGGGGATGGGCGTTATGGCAAACATTAATCAGACGATTGATCAGGATACGGCGACGCTTGTGATTGAAGAGTTTGGACATAGTGCAAGAGTTGTAGCCGCGAACGAGGTTGAAACGTCGCTGGTTGAAGAAATGGTGCTTGAAGGTGAAGAAAAACACCGTGCACCGGTGGTGACGGTGATGGGGCATGTCGACCATGGCAAGACCTCGCTGCTTGATTACATTCGAAAGGCGAAGGTTGTCAGTGGTGAAGCGGGCGGTATTACCCAACACATCGGTGCCTATCGTGTCACAACCGGCCAGGGCGAAATCTGCTTTATTGATACACCCGGTCACGCGGCATTTACCGCCATGCGTGCTCGCGGAGCACAGTGCACCGATATCGTTATCCTGGTGGTTGCGGCGGATGACGGTGTGATGCCGCAGACAGAAGAAGCTATCCAGCATGCACTGGGAGCAAAAGTGCCAATTGTTGTTGCCATCAACAAGATGGATACAGAAGGCGCTGATCCCGAGCGGGTGAAAAGCGAGCTATCTTCAAAAGGCGTGATCCCGGATGACTGGGGTGGCGATACGCAGTTTGTTCCGGTCTCAGCACTGACCGGTCAGGGTATTGATGACCTGCTCGAAGCGGTGTTGTTGCAGGCTGAAATACTCGAACTGAAAGCTGTTTATGACGGTCCTGCGCGTGGTGTTGTGATTGAGTCACAACTCGATCGTGGCAAGGGTCCGGTAGCAACGCTGCTTGTCCAGAACGGCTCATTGCAACAGGGTGACATTATTGTGGCGGGTCAGAACTTTGGCCGCGTTCGAGCCATGTCTGACGAGAATGGCAAACAGATCAAAGTTGCTGGACCTGCAACACCTGTCGAAATGTTGGGTCTGGACGGTACACCAAATGCAGGTGACCCCTTCATTGTTGCGAATGACGAAAAACGCGCCCGCGAGGTTGCCGAGTTCCGTCGTGACAAGGCGAATGACCAACGTCTGGCGACGCCTGCCACCAGTCTCGATACAATTCTGGAGAACTTTGGCGCAGAAGCGACCAATTTCCTGAACATTGTAGTCAAGGCAGACGTTCGTGGTTCACTGGAGGCCATTGTTTCGGCACTGGAGGACCTTGGCAATAGTGAGGTCAAGGTGAATGTTGTGTTCTCTGGTGTTGGCGCGATCGCAGAATCGGATGTGAACTACGCCCTCACTTCAGGTGCGGTTATTTTTGGCTTTAACGTGAGAGCTGATTCAGCGGCACGGAAACTCATCGAGAGTGAAGGTCTGGACCTGCGCTACTACAAGGTCATCTATGACCTGGTCGATGACGTCAAGGCTGCATTGTCAGGGATGTTGTCGCCTGAAGTACGGGAAGAGATTGTTGGTATTGCGCTGGTGAAAGACGTATTCCAGTCCAAGAAGTTTGGCAGTATCGCCGGTTGTATGGTGACCGAAGGCACGGTGCACAAGGACAAGCGAATTCGGGTACTCCGTGACAATGTGGTGATATATGAAGGCGAGCTGGAATCGCTCCGACACTTTAAGGAAGAGGTGAAAAACGTTCGCCGTGGCACCGAGTGTGGTATTGGGGTTCGCAACTATAATGATGTCCGGGTTGGGGACCAGATCGAAGTCTTCGACACCCGTGAGGTCGCGCGCGAGCTTTAAGCTCGGGAGCTTTTGTGCCAAGAGAATTTAGCAGAGGACGGCGGATCGGGGATCTGATCCAACAGGAAATTGCGCGTCTGATTCAGCAGGAGATTCAGGATCCCAGGATTGGGCTGGTTACCGTGACCGAGGTCAAGGTTAGCCGGGACCTGGCATATGCAGATATCTACTTTACGATGATCGGCGCGGATGATCCCAAAGGTGCGGAATCGACACTTGACCATGCTGCTGGCTTTCTGCGCAGTCAATTGGCGAAGCTGTTATCGACGCGAACAACGCCGAGGCTACGATTTCACTACGATACTTCTATTGAGACAGGTGACCGCCTCGCTCGGGCGATAGACGCGGCGCTGGCCAGTGATCGCCAGCACCCGGATTATGGTCAGCCGGATTCGTCAGATTCAGACACTGCACAACTGGACCCCACACACGCGGGATCGGCTGGAAAAGAGTCCAACTGATGGCGAAACGGGGCAGAAAAGGTCGTCCGCTCGATGGCATCCTCGTGCTCGACAAGCCACAGGGGGTCACATCAAACGGCGCGCTGCAGCAGGCCAAACGGCTCTTTGATGCGGCCAAGGCAGGTCACACAGGCAGCCTGGATCCTCTAGCGACTGGCGTACTGCCGCTGTGCTTTGGCGAGGCAACCAAATTTTCCCAATATCTGCTGGATGCGGACAAGCGTTACCTGGCAACCATCACGCTAGGGGTCACCACAACGAGTGGTGATGCCGATGGCGATGTCCTTGAAACCAGCCTGGTGCCAGACATTTCAGACACTGAACTGGAAGCGGCACTCACCGGTTTTCGCGGCGAGATTGAGCAAATCCCGTCCATGTTCTCGGCAATCAAGGTGGATGGACAGCCGCTTTACAAGCTGGCCCGGCAGGGCGTTGAAATCGAACGCAAGTCCCGTAAAGTGCATGTTTTTGACCTCACACTGGTGTCCAGGGACCGAACTACGCTGGTGCTTGACGTCAGTTGCAGCAAGGGAACATATATCCGCTCTATAGCCGAAGACCTTGGTAAAGTGTTAGGCTGCGGCGCGCATGTGAGCGCACTACGCAGGCTGGCCTCCGGTCCGTATGACCTGCAGGACGCCGTGACGCTGGACCAACTGGCTGAATTGCTGGAAGACCAGGGCGCTGCGGCCCTCTATAAGCTACTTAAACCTGCCTCCAGTTCAGTTGAACACTGGCCCGCGGTAAAGCTGCCAGAAGTCACGGCGAGCTACCTGCGGCAGGGACAGCCGGTTCAAATAGCTCACGCACCCACTAATGGTTGGGTAAGAATTTTTTCAGGATCAGAGAATGCCCAGGCAGATTTCCTGGGTGTTGGCGAGATACTGGAAGATGGGAGAGTAGCCCCCAGGCGACTGGTGGTTACTCAATAGTAAACGTGCGGCTACTGCAAATATGCGCGGTAGTTCGTGTTATCGGGCCGGTTGGCCCATCAGGCATATTGGAGAAAACTCGAAATGGCATTATCAAATCTGGAAAAAGCTGAAATTATCAAGGAGTTTGGCAGCTCCGCATCGGACTCGGGTTCGCCTGAAGTCCAGGTTGCCCTGCTAACGGCAAACATTGAAAAGCTGCAGGGTCACTTTAAGGATCACCGTCATGACCACCATTCACGGGTTGGTCTGCTGCGGATGGTTAGCCAGCGTCGAAAGCTGCTCAACTACCTGAAGTCCAAGAGCACGGACCGATATGCTCAGCTCATCAAACGACTCGGTCTTCGTCGATAGAAGCCGAAGCCAGCGGCGGCCAGCTGTCTGGCACTAATGGAATTGGAGAGATAAGTGAATCAAGTAATCAAAAAGTTTAAGTATGGTGACCATGAAGTTGTCATCGAAACGGGCAGGATTGCCCGTCAGGCAACCGGCGCAGTGCTGGTTACCATGTCAGAAACCTCGGTACTGGTAGCGGTTGTTGGTCGTCGGGATGCAAAACCAAACCAGGATTTTTTCCCGTTAACGGTTAACTACGAAGAGAAGATGTACGCCTCGGGTCGAATTCCCGGTGGTTTCCCTCGACGTGAAGGTCGGCCCTCCGAAAAGGAGACCCTCACTTCGCGCCTCATCGACCGACCTATTCGTCCGCTGTTCCCAAAAGGCTTCATGAATGAGGTTCAGGTCACCTGCCAGGTGATGTCCGCCAACAAAGAAGTTGATCCGGATATTGTCGCGTTGATTGGCACGTCTGCGGCGCTGGCAATCTCAGGCCTCCCTTTTGCCGGTCCGATTGGCGCGGCGCGGGTTGGCTTTACCAAAGACGGTTATCTGCTTAACCCAACTTACTCAGCACTCGAGGAATCAGACCTTGATATGGTTGTTGCTGGTAACGCGGACGCAGTGCTCATGGTTGAGTCCGAAGCCAGGGAATTGACTGAAGACCAAATGCTTGGTGCTGTGCTCTTTGCGCACCAGGAAATGCAAGCCGTTATACAGGCTATTAACGAGCTGAAGGAAGAGGCAGGCAAGCCTGCCTGGGACTGGCAGCCGGCAGTAAAAGACGAGGCGTTTGCAGAAATTGTCGCAGAAAAATTTGCCGGCTCTATCGGTGAGGCTTACAGCATCGTTGACAAGATGGCGCGTCAGGACAAGCTCGCGGAACTTCGCCAGCAGGCGGTCGCAGACCTTGCCAACGCTGATACTGGCGTTGACGAAGACAAGGTCTCCGGCGCTTTTGCTGCGTTGGAGAAGAAGATCGTGCGACACCGTATCATTGCCGGTGAGCCGAGAATCGACGGTCGGGATACCAAAACTGTTCGCCAGATTGCTATTGAGGTTGGCGTGTTGCCACGGGCGCATGGTTCAGCCCTATTTACGCGTGGTGAGACCCAGGCGATTGTAACGACGACGCTGGGGTCGATGCGTGACGCGCAGATTATTGATGCGCTGAATGGTTCTTACCGTGACAACTTCATGCTGCACTACAACTTCCCTCACTACAGTGTTGGTGAAACCGGATTTTCGGGTGGACCAAAGCGGCGTGAGATTGGCCACGGCCGTCTGGCTCGACGCGGTATTGCCGCCGTACTGCCATCCTCTGCTGACTGGCCCTACACGACGCGTGTGGTGTCTGAGATTACCGAGTCCAATGGCTCATCTTCCATGGCGTCAGTCTGTGGTGCGAGTCTCGCACTGATGGATGCAGGTGTTCCGCTGAAAGCGGCAGTTGCCGGTATTGCCATGGGGCTGGTGAAAGATGATGACGGTTTTGCCGTACTGACAGATATCCTGGGTGATGAAGATCACCTGGGTGATATGGACTTCAAGGTAGCGGGTACTGAAACTGGTGTCACCGCCCTGCAGATGGATATCAAGATTCAGGGTATCACCGAAGAAATTATGGAAGTTGCGCTTGGCCAGGCAAAAGAAGCCCGACTCCACATTCTGGGTGAGATGAACAAGATCATTGGCCGTTCCAGAGAGTCTGTGTCCGAGAATGCACCGGCCATGATTACTATCAAGGTGGATTCAGACAAGATTCGCGACGTAATCGGCAAGGGTGGGGCAACCATTCGCCAGATC
>CAYGNA010000154.1:0-8620 GCA_964351065.1 uncultured Pseudomonadales bacterium | reverse complement strand
TAATGCTGTGAATTGTTCAAGCGTCAGGGTGTAGAGATCAGCCGCACTATAAATCAGTTTCTCTTCAACCAGTTGCTCAACCAGTTTGTCGCCAAGCCCCTCTATGTCCATGGCCAGGCGGGACGCAAAATGACGGATGTTTTCCTTGCGCTGGGCTCCACACACAAGCCCGCCACTGCACTTGGCAATCACCTCACCTTCTGGCAACACAATCTCGGAGTCGCAGGCCGGACAGCGCAGCGGCATCTCAATCAGGCGGGCATTGTCAGGACGCAGCGCTTTCGCCACAGCCACCACCTTGGGAATCACGTCACCGGCACGCTGAATTGTCACCGTATCGCCCACCATAAGGTCAAGGCGGCGAATCTCGTCCATGTTGTGGAGCGTTGCATTGCTGATGGTAACGCCGCCCACCTTGACAGGTGCCAGTCGCGCCACCGGTGTTACCGCTCCGGTCCTGCCTACCTGGAACTCTACGTCGAGCAGTTGGGTAACGCCCTCTTCTGCCGGAAATTTGTGCGCAATCGCCCACCTTGGAGTTCTCGTTAGATAGCCGAGCGCCTGCTGCAGATCAAGGCGGTCAACCTTAAACACAACCCCATCAATGTCGTAGTCAAGACGTCGTCTTGCCGCCTGGGTTTGATCAAAATACGCCACACATCCCTGGATACCAGACACAACTGAAGTCATTGGGTTAGTACGCAAACCCCAGGTCTGGAGCGCTGCGAGTATTTCACTGTGACGATCGGGCAATACCCCACCTTCAACCAGTCCAACGCTGTAACAGAACATGGTCAGGCGTCGTTTTGCCGTTAACCTTGAATCAAGTTGCCGCAGGCTGCCAGCCGCAGCATTACGCGGGTTGGCAAACACTTTTTCACCCTGCTTTTCCGCCTCACTGTTCAGCTGCGCGAAAACGGACCGCGACATGTAAACCTCACCACGCACTTCCAGTCGTTCGGGATATCCACTGCCCTGCAGGCGCAGTGGAACTGCCTCAATGGTGCGGACGTTCTGGGTAATATCTTCGCCAGTGGTGCCATCGCCCCGGGTGGCACCTCGCACCAGCACACCAGCTTCGTACAAGAGGCTGACAGCGACACCGTCAATCTTCGGCTCGCAGGCAAAGTCAATTTCTTCATATCTTCCCAGGCGCGACTTGATGCGCCTGTCAAAGTCATGTAAGTCGGCTTCACTAAACGCATTGTCCAGCGATAGCATCGGCAACTCGTGCTGAACCTGCGAAAACGCGGCCAGCGGTGCGGCGCCAACGCGCTGGGTAGGCGAATCTGGTGAAATCAGTTCAGGATAGGTGGCTTCCAGTTCTCGCAGACGGCGAAACAGCTGATCAAATGCTGCATCAGTGATTTCCGGTTCATCCAGCGAGTGGTATAGCGCGTTGTGCCGATTGATGGCCTCGCGCAGGGTGTTTACTTCTGCAACGATGTCGGGAGGCGCGCCCATGGGTTGCTATCGGTACCTCAGGACGTATGCCTGGATTTCCTCGCGACAGTGTTCGATCGTCTGCGGTGTCATCACGCTGCGTGACTGATCCTTGACCTCGCCAAATAGCTCTTCCGCAAGGTACTGTGCCACGTCGATCATGGCATCAAAAGTTGCCACCGGATCAATGCGTTCGTGGGTTCGCATGAACAGGCTGATTGCTGGCGTTTCCAGAGAATCCATTGTACCCAGGTCAAAAGTGCCGGGTTCCACCGCGTTGACCAGGCTGAACGAAGGATCGCCGGCCTCGTCAAAACGATGAAAAATATCCATCTCGCCAAACTGCATATCCAGTTCAACCAGTGCTTCAAGCAGACGCTGACCGGCAAAGAGTTCGTCGATCGCGGTCACGTAAAGCACAACAAAGTGCTCAGGCGCATCACTCAATCCAGGCACTGCGGGTGATTCCTCAACCGCCTCATCAATATCGCTGTCTGGGCTCGCTGCCTCGGTCGAAGGCAGGGATACATCCACCGACTCCATGAGCACTGGCACATCTTCTTCCAGGTCGAGCTTGGCCTGCTCTGGAATTCGCCGAACCCGCGCACCACCGTTCGGGAGTTCTGCCTTCAGCATGGAGAAATCGTCGGCATCTTCTCCGTGTCGTTCACCCGGCCCACTCATAAAACTCTTGTCGAGTTCCATCTTGATGGAATTGCGATTCATCCGCATGCGCCAGTAGCCATGCAGCAGGATGCCAATTATGAACACCGGCCCCAGTAACAGGAGCCAGTCTCTCAAGCCGAAATCCATCATAGACTCCGTAGTCCAGTCATCATACGGCCGCCAGCGCGACCGCTTCTTCAACGTCAACGGACACGAGGCGGGAAACACCCGGCTCGTGCATGGTAACCCCCATCAACTGATCAGCCATTTCCATCGCAATCTTGTTGTGGGTGATATAGATGAATTGCACGGTACGCGACATCTCCTTGACCATATCGGAATAACGCCCCACGTTGGCGTCATCCAGCGGTGCGTCCACCTCATCGAGCAGGCAAAATGGCGCCGGGTTCAGGCTAAATATGGAGAACACAAGCGCAATTGCCGTCAGCGCTTTCTCACCACCTGATAGCAGGTGAATACTGGAATTACGTTTCCCCGGCGGGCGGGCCATCAGACCCACCCCGGTATCCAGCAAGTCTTCTCCGGTCATCTCAAGGTAAGCATGGCCACCTCCAAACAGCTTGGGAAATAGCTGTTGCAGCCGCGTGTTGACCTTGTCGAAAGTTTCCTTGAAGCGCGTACGTGTTTCGATATCAATTTTGCGAATCGCATTTTCCAGCGTCTGGAGCGCTTTCTCCAGATCATCATTCTGGGCGTCAAGATACTGCTTGCGCTCGGATTGCACCTTGAATTCATCAATGGCTGCGAGGTTGATTGCACCCAGACGCTGTATCCGGTTGCCGATGCGCGTCAGGTTCTCGTCCCATTCAGCCTCATTGGCAGCCTCGGGTAGCGCTGCCAGCACACTCTCCAGGTCCTCCTTCTCAGCCTCCATTTGTTCCTTGATAGTGCTACGCCGAACCTCCAGTGCCTGCCAGTCCATCCGAACCTGGTCCAGGCTCGCGCGAACCTGTTCAATGGACTCCTCGACGCCTGATCGTTGCTGCTCACACTCGCGAATTTCGTGGTCAATCGCTTCGGTGCGCTGCCGCAATCCAGTCAGCTGGTTTTCAACAGTAAGGCGCGCTTCCAGTTGTATTTCCAACTCCAGCTTCAGGTTCTCCTGGGGCGCCTCACTCTCGTTGAGGTTGGTTTCCAGCGCCTGCTTACGATCTTCCAACAGCTTGCTCTGTTCCTGTAACCGGGTCATTGCATGCTGCGTGGATTCAACCTGTGAGGTGAGCGACTGGATCCGCAGGGCCAATTGGTGCGCAGTATCCCGGTCTTCCCGGGCCCTGGCACGGGCCTCTTCAAGTGCTTGTTGCAGTTCCTCGCGACCACGTAGGCGAGTTTCGCGCTCATGGGTATCATTCTCCATACGATCCATGGCGTCCTGCAACGTATTACGTGCCTCGCGTAACGCCGCCTGGTCCTCTTCCAGTTGGGTCATGCTGACCTCTATATCCTGGTTAGCCCTGGCAAGGTCGTTACGGATCTGCTCTGCCTGTACCCGTTTGGCGCCAAGTTGGGCCCGGGTCTCACTAAAGGCGCGCTGCTGCTCAGCCATTCGCCTGCTGCCCAGGTCACGATCACTTTCTGCCACTTTGAGGGCATTCACGCCGCCATCCAGACTTTCAGTGAGCGCGCTTACCTCGTGCTCCAGCGCAACGCTGTCTTCAGCGAGCTTGACCATTTCTTCCTGGCGCTTGATGACGCCTGCCGTTGCGTCGTGGTCCTTGCTGACCCGCAACCAGTTACGCCCAAGCCAGATGCCCTCTGGCGTAATGACAGATTCACCTTCAACCAGCGAGGCACGACGTGCCAGCGCACCCGCCAGCGTTGCCTCGACAAAAATACCACTCAGCAGGTCGGTGAGATCAATATCACTCGTCACCCTGGAAATCAGCGTTGTCCCTTCACCATGACCAGTACCAGTACCGCCGGCACCCGTATCCTGACTACCTCTCGACATAAACTTCAGAGCGCCTTTGGCAAAGTCTCCGAGTATTTCCGCAACCGCATCAACACCGTCAACACATACGGCCTGGAGGTGCTCGCCCAGCACGGTTTCAACCGCAAGCGCCCAACCATCGTCAACCCGAAGCTTTTCGGCAAGTCGCTCGTTACCTTTCAGGTCATGCCGTTCGAGCCAACTCATCTCGGCATCATCCTGCTGGCCCAGCGCTGCCTGCTGCAGGGCTTCCAGGGATGCGTATCTGCCTCGCACGGACTGGAGCGAACTACGCTTCTCGTCCAATAGCGCGGTCATCTCCTGGTTTTCCCGGCGCTGCTCTTCTATGCGTTCGCCCAGTTCCTGCAGTTCGGCTTCTATGCGTGCCACCTGGGACTCCTGCGTTTCCAGCATGGATTCCAGCGGACCAATCTCGGCCTCAACGCTAAGCCCGGACAGACGCTCGACATCTGATTTAAGTGCGTGGACCCGCCCATTCATTCGTTCGATGGACTGCTCAAGCGATTCAATGCGTGACTGCTGAACCTCACCCTTGTTGCGTGATTCTGCCGCGCGCTGGTTAAATTCATCCCAATCCTGTTGCCAGGTGCGCATGGCCTGTTCAGCCGCACCTAACCGGGTACCAGAGACTTCTTCAGTCTCCTGTACTTCGCTCTGGCGAGGCGCCGTCTCGCTCAATTCTTCACGCAGGGTTACCAGCTTGCGCTGGTCGCCATCAATATCTGCTCGAATCTTGTAGAGGTTCTGGTTTACCTCTTCGAGGTCGCGGTTGAGCTGCTGGCTGCGCTCATTCTGGTACTGGATACTGTCTTCGATACGCGCGATTTCGGTGCCGTGATCGTAGTAGCGCTTCTGCACTTCATTCATCTGCTCGGACAGTTCAACCTGCCCGTCACGTTTTTGCTCAATCTCGGCATCCAGGCGGCGCTGATCAGCAATCCGGGCTTCCTGTTCAACCTGGAGCCGGCTGATATTGTCAGTCTTGTCTTTTACCTGGGAAGACAGGGCGTTCCACTTCAGCGCCTGTAATTGGGCGCGAACCTCGCGTTCTTCCGCTTTCAGCTCCGTGTAGCGTTCAGCCGAACGCGCCTGGCGCTCCAGATGATGCAGTTGGCGTTCAAGTTCATCGCGCAGGTCACTCAGCCGGTCCAGGTTATCCCGCGTATGGACTATCCGACGTTCGGTTTCCCGCCGCCGTTCCTTGTACTTTGAGATGCCAGCCGCCTCTTCGATGTACATTCGCAGATCTTCCGGCTTTGCTTCGATCAACTGGCTGATCATGCCCTGTTCGATAATGGAGTAACTGCGCGGCCCCAGCCCCGTACCCAGGAAGATGTCAGTGATGTCCTTGCGGCGGCATTTCTGGTTATTCAGGAAGTAGTTGGACTGGCCATCCCGGGTCACCTGGCGCTTGATCGAAATTTCGTTGTAGGCAGCGTATTCCCCGGTCAGGCGGCCCTCGGCATTGTCAAAAATCAGTTCGATGTTGGCCTGTCCAACCGGCTTGCGTCCGGTGGAGCCATTAAAAATCACGTCCGCCATCGATTCGCCACGCAACGTCTTGGCAGACGACTCGCCCATTACCCAGCGAACCGCGTCAATAATGTTGGACTTTCCGCACCCATTGGGGCCAACCACCGCACATAAATTGGAGGGGAAAGGAACGGTTGTCGGATCTACAAAAGATTTGAAACCGGCGAGCTTAATTGCCTGCAGACGCATAAATGTTCGTAACTCCAAAGCGGGATCAGTCGTGCCCGGTTGGGCAGTCGGTATTCTAGCCCAAATCAGGCTGGCATTGTGGCAAAATTCCGCGTGTCTTAAGGCTATTCCCCGATATCAGCAACACGGGTGCGATGGGCATTTTGGCGACGTGTTTCCCGATAGTAGAGGTCCAGAAAGTCGAACACCAGATCACCAAGGTGGCTCGGTTCCGAGTTTGTCAGGAACACCATGCCCATCTGCAGGTCACGGTTAAACACCATTTCGCTACGCATACCGCGCACATAACCGCCATGATGGACAAATCCCGGGGTGTTCGCATACTCAAAAATACGCCATCCCAGCCCGTAATAAACCGGCCCAAGGTCAGGCCGCGCGCGGTAATGAGCCTGCTGCCGACTGGTCCGAACCACGCCGGTCTGCATTTCGTCCAGCATTTCCAGGCTAAGCACATCAGGGGTCTGGCCAAGCTGGGCAAGCAGCCAGGATTTCATATCGTCAATGCTGGCGTTGCCGCCTGCTGAAGGTGGCAAGCGGTAGGAGTGCGGTGTCGTCCGCGGGGGTGCCCAGTCCCGGCCGGGCGGCGCGTGGCGCTGGGCATGATTTGGATCACTCACGAAAGCCTCGAGCCCAAAAGAGGCCCTGTTCATCAAAAGCGGCTCAAAAATTCGCTGTTTTACAAAGGTCGGGTAATCGACGTCCGCCGTCGCCTGGACCACATCCCCAATCAGGCTGAACACGACATTCTGGTAGCCGTAGCATTCCCCGGGGGCACAGATAAAGTCAACGCGGTCGAGACGGGCAAGAATCCGCTCATAACTCATATTGTCTTCGATCAGGTTGGTATATGCGTGCGGCATCAGCCCCGTTGTCTGTGACATGAGGTGACGAAGATTTATCTCTCGGCCAAACGTGTCATTTTTGAAATGCAGCCCTGGCACGTTCGCTGAAACCGGCGTTGACCAGTCAATCGGTGACTCCCGCACCAGGATAGCGCCCGCGGCCGAGGCAAACGTCTTCGACACTGATGCCAGACGGAAGAGCGTGTGGGGTGTCACTGGCGCCCCGGTTTTGTCGGAGCGGACACCATAGGTCTTCTGGAGCACTATTCGACCATCCATCACCACCACAACTGCAGCACCTGGCGCCTCACTGACCACCGGCATGATAAGCTCACGCTCAAACGTGCCAACAAAGGTGCTGCCATCTCCCACCGCAAAGGTCGGGGCTGCCAGCAGCAGTGTCAGCACCAGTAGCAACCCGGGGACAGGTCTCGCGTTCATGTGCATGTTCGTGGCAAACGGCATGACAAAAGGTTAACACAGACAAGCGGCCTGCAGAGCACGCTATACTGACCAATACCCCGCAGCAGCAACACAAGTCATAAAAAACAAGTCACGCAAAACAAGCAAGAGGCCCTACGCTATGCAACCACACGTCACTGAGCAATGGCAGATTTCCAAACCCGCCGTTCACGGCACTGGTGGCATGGTGGCGAGTCAGCACCACATCGCCTCCGATGTGGGTGCAGCCGTCCTCGGCCGCGGCGGTAATGCCATCGATGCAGCCGTGGCAACGGGCCTCGCCCTTGGCACAGTAGAGCCCTGGATGAGCGGGATCGGTGGCGGCGGATACATGACCATATTCCTTGCAAAAGAACAGTCAGTGAAGGTTGTGGAGTTTGGGATGCGTGCCCCGTTTGCATCGGTACCCGAAGACTACCCACTGGCGTCAGCCGGCGAAAACTCGTCCGATGCCTTCAACTGGCCAGCCGTCGTCGGTGACAAGAACGTCCACGGCCCCCTCTCAATTGCCGTGCCGGGTTACATTCGAGGTATCTCGCTGGCACTGTCGACCTACGGCACAATGGATTGGCGGGAGGTGATAGAACCCGCCTGCAAACAGGCTGAATCGGGGTTGCCAATTGACTGGTACAGCGCTTCGAAGATCAACGCCTTTGCACGAGCACTCTCGCTGTATGAGGAGACCCGCCGGGTCTACCTCGCCGATGGCCTGCCACCTGCAATCGATTTGGAGGGAGAGATCAGATACCTCGCACTAGGCCGCCTGGGGGAAACCTATCGGCACCTCCAGCAGGCTGGCCCGGGCGCCTACTATGCCGGAACGCTGGCAGAGTCGATCGTGGCTGACCTGCAAGCCGCAGGCTCACGCATTACACTGCATGACCTTGAGGCGTATGAGGCGCGCATCAACGAACCGCTCTCACTCAGCTATCGCGACGCCACCGTATACGCGGCGGGACACCTCACGGCCGGCCCCTCAATCATTGCAGCACTGGAATTGCTGGGCCAAAAACTGGATCCAGACACCGAACTGCCCGGCCCGTCTGCCTATACTGCCTACGCCGAAGCCCTGCTTGAAACTTACCGGTTCCGCCTGGAAAACCTGGGAGAGGGCCCCGAACAACCCACCAATACAAGCCATATCTGTGCTGTCGACAGCGAGGGGAACGTTGTATCCCTGACCCAGACCATCATGTCCGGGTTTGGCTCACGCATCATGTTGCCGCATAGCGGTATCCTGATGAATAACGGCATGATGTGGTTCGACCCAAGGCCCGGCGGCCCCAACTCAGTGGAAGGTGGTCGCCATCCGCTGTGTAACATGTGCCCGGTGATCGTCCAGCAGGGGGATGGCAGTCTTGTTGCCGCGGGTGCCTGTGGTGGGCGGAAAATTTTCCCGGCCGTGTTTCAACTCGTGTCGTTTATGGTGGACTACGCCATGAGCGTCGAAGCCGCCGTGCACCAGCCCCGGATTGACAATTCCGGCACCGATCTGATCACCATCATGGATCAC
>CAYGNA010000153.1:7324-8627 GCA_964351065.1 uncultured Pseudomonadales bacterium | reverse complement strand
CATAGATAACCTACGTTGGACTGCGAAATTTCCCGAATCGCGGCAAACCCGATGGTGCGAACTGCACCGGTATTGGGCATATTCATCATCGACCAGGGCAGGAACATCTCCACGCTCCAGCCATCCGCCCGTGTTGCCGAGCGTCCAATCCAGGGGCCATCCCAGTCGCGCTGGTAGTTGCGCTCCGGCAGGACTTTACCGTCCATGACGCTACCGCCCAGCGCCACAATAAACCAGTACCCCACCAGCCCCTGACCAGACATATCCAGGGTCAGACCAAAAGTATCCCGATCGATAAAGTCATCCCGGGTAGAGAATCGCTTTACCAGTGTCTCCGGTGGCTGCTCCATAATACTGCTGACGTAAAGTCCTTTTTCCGTTGCCAGCAGCCGGACTTCTGTCGAATATTCACCCTTGATCCCTTTCGCAGGGACCGCGACCATCATGTTGTCATACGGCCTGATCGTATCCCAGACAGGCTCGTCCACCACACCATCCAGGACAATACCGGGGTCCTGTTTGCCATGGTTTGCTATCGCAATCCGGTGGAACGGTATGCCATCCTGGTAGCCAAGCAACAGCGGCTCGGCCCCTGCCAGCTTGGGTATCGTTGGCGGTGCTACAGACGGCAGTGCCGGGACCTCTGGTTCAGGTGCTGGCACCGGCTCACGTGATTCAGGTTCGGACAGGACAGATGTTGTGTTGTCATCACTCTGTAGAAGGACGGGTACTGGCGCGGCGGCTGCCGGTGCTTCGTCCTTTAGATTAATCGACGGGCTCACCTGTGCTACCTGGTCATCAGGTTCGAGTTGTGTCCTCCAGGCACCAGGATATCCAGCCTCGCGTGCATATTCGAGAACGTCACGCCCCACGGCGACTGGCACAACAAGCACACGCTGCATCAATGCGCCGTCAGTCTCAATCGCCTGCACCCTGACTTCTGCGGCATCACCCAGTTGTTGCTGGACGCGGATTTGCAAAGCCAGCGCGTTGACGACCGCAGCAAAACTGCCAATAACCGCCGCCTCCTGCCCCAGCGCGACAACAGGCAGCAGGAGCATGAGCGCTAGTAAAGCCCAACCAGGCAATTTTTTCATTCTCGATTCTTTCGAAGACCATGTGTGGCACGGGAGAATTAATCACCTATTGATGTCAGGGTCAATCTTCCCAGCTGGCAGAACCCGTGCGCCCACTGTGTGTAGTCAGGAAAATGGTCTGGATCGTGCCGTCGTCGCCTAACAAGGGCTAGTGTCAGCCCTCGCCACGCATCTGGCTGATAAAGGCATTGGACTCGTCGATCGCT
>CAYGNA010000153.1:0-7224 GCA_964351065.1 uncultured Pseudomonadales bacterium | reverse complement strand
GTGTCAGCCCTCGCCACGCATCTGGCTGATAAAGGCATTGGACTCGTCGATCGCTTTTTGCATGGCGGCAATCAGCGCATCGACGTCAGTGTTCACCGTGCCAAGTTCACCCTTGAGCGACGCTATCGCACGCGCATTGAGGTTGTGTTTTAGGTAAAGCACATTGTCCTTCAGACTGGCCAGCACAGGATCAATTGAACTTTCAGCCCGACGCATGGCCGAAATAACGCGATCATAACTCCGCCGCGTGTCACGCAACTGGCGCTCGCTATCTCGACGCAGCGATGCGTTGGAATATTCGTTAAGCTCTCCCGTCCACTCATCAAAGAGTGCCGTTGCAACCGATTCGACCGCCTCAATCCTGTCCCGGATACGTTCTGCCGCGGCCACGCTGTCTTCATACTCATCATTCAGGCGCGAATACGCATCTTCGAGTTCGCCACCCTCAAAGTTAACAACAGAACGAAACTGTTCGAGCGCATCCCTGAACTGTTCCTGGCCCTCTTCCTGAGTCTCCTGTGCCTCTACAACACGATCGATAAGAATATCGCGCTTGTGCACACCCACTTTTTCCATCACGTCATAGTAGGTACTTTCGCAGCTTGCGAGGCAAAGCAGCAACGGCAAGCACCATAGTCGACTCGTGATTGTCATTCGGCTTCCTTCTTGTTAATTGCGTCGATCAGCTTATCCGTGCGCTTGTCCGAGAGATAAGAGTGCACAACCAGCACCGCGTGAATCGCACCCGGCACATAGAAGAGCAGCGTAAGAATGATGTTGATGATGCCCTGAATGGGCTTGCCGCAAATAAACACAGCCACGGGTGGCAACAGAATCGCTAGCAGATATCGCATGGTAGGTATCTCTTTCTATTTTTCCGCGGGGAGATTAAACCGAAAAGCAGGTCTGGGCAATTATCCCCTGCAACAAATACGGGCAACCGGTTATCGATTCCTGAGGCCAATAAATCCAAGGAGCCCGGTCTGCCAGCAAACTTCTTCGATCGGCAGGTGGTACTCATCTGAATACCATGCCGGCAGAAAATACAGAATCTGGCCAAACAGCGGTTGGGCGATGTCGGGAAGAATGTTCTTCTTGACAGTACCTTCAAGCTGCGCCTGCCGCATGCGCTCAATCGAGGTGTCCCGTATACCCTTGTTACGAATATCGATCAACCGCTGGTGCTGGGGTTTCAAAGACTCGTTCGCATTCAGGAACGTAAATGGGCCGGCAACACTATCATGGAAAATATAGAGGTTGCGACGATGAATCAGCATTTTATCCAGCGCGTCTTTGCCAAAGTCGTCAGCAATGCGATGACTCATCTCAACTACGCTGACGCCACGCAGGTAACATTGGAACAAGAGATCCTGCTTGTCGATTACATACTGGTAGACAACCGTCTTTGAGACGCCAAGGTCTTCTGCGATTCTCGGTATGGAGGCATTAATCCCTTCATGATTAAAGTGTCGTGTGGCGGTTGCCAGAATTGTATCCAGCCGCTGCAGGTCTGGCGTCAACGCCGGATTAAAGCTAAGCAGTTCCGCGCCGCTCGCAATAAGATGACTCGGTCGCGGCGGCATATCCATACCAGCAATCACGCCATCTCGCAGAATCAGGCAAAACTGCTCGACAACATCAGCAAGCGGCATGCCACGGACTTCTTCAGAAAACAGGGACTTGTCGAGAAAAGCAAACCGCTCCATGAGTCCCAACAGCGAGTTTGCCATGGTCAGTGAATCACAGGGGCGAATGGAACCTTCCTTCAGGCCGCGTTCAATGAGGTCGTTGATGTGATCTCGTAACTCATCTCTTACGCCCAGCACCCGACTATGATGCGGTTCTGGCAATCCCACCTTGAGTGGTGTCCGAACCTGGGATCGGCGCTCTTCCTGGAGCATGAGTGAAAAGAAATCCAGCAACCGTTCCAGCTCATTCTCACCACTGGCACGATCAAGCAATTCAATCCGCTTGCCAATGGACCAGCAAAGCACTTCTTCAGCGAGGTGATCGCGGCTGGGAAAATAATGATAGAGCGCGGTGTAGGCCACCCCCAGGTAATCAGCAACGTCCTGCAGGCGAGTTGCGAGCACACCCTTGCGCCGCATCACTTCCGCTGCAGCACGCAGGATTTCTTCCTTGCGCTTGGGCTCTTTACGGGACGCTGATTTCCTGGGCGTTACTTCCTGTAATGTCGATGGTGTCTTGGCCATACTCGTTTCCGGCATTTCGATAAGGGGATCCTGCGCTTTTACTGAACTTACGTATGCGGATGTGTTTTCCGTCCCGGCAAATACCGTAAACCCAGGCGCCCACGCATTATGACGCAATGCGCAATAAACGTCACCCCGGGCACTATTTTAGCTTTACCGGACTTGACCAGGCCATGCCGCCATTGGTCTGGATAATCCTGACATAGTAGGTATCACCGGGCTCAGCGCCTTTATTCACAAATCGAAACGGGCGATCCCGTTCGCTGGGTGATTGGATCCATCGCATGACAATCTCATCTTCATGCTTGTCATCCACACTGACGATCCTGTAGCCTTCTGCTGGCATCCTGTCGATATCCACGGATTCTGAGACTTCCAACTTGCGTGAATTGGCACGAATGGTGACCTTTGCGCCTTTGGAAACCTTGTCGAGTGAGAGCACCATAGTCCGGTACGCGCCCCGGGTGCGCATAAAAAACTCGATCATCTGTGTATCGTTGGCACTGATCCTCGCACTTTCTGTATAGGCATTCTCAACGTTAGGAGTTTCAACACCGAGAACCCTGGCCCCCGACACCAGCAGGTCGCCTTGCCAGGGGCGCGCGCCCCTGGACATGACATTTCGCTCAAACGGATCTGTTTCTGACAGGAATCTTACTTCCAACTGCCCACTTGGCCTGGAGGAAGCATTCTGGAAGTCGAGGCGTTCAACTGTCTCGCCGTTCCTCACCAGATCTATGTAGCTGATAGGTGACGTGCCAATCGCCCGCCCTTCAATCGTTACGCGATCAGCAGCATCGATTAACTCGCCCATGCCGCTGCCATTGACGCTGGTTCGCAGAATAATCTTCTGGCCGTTGGTCGCGTAGGTACTGCGTGCTTTCATGGCATCGAACAGCAGATCCCGGTCAAGGCGCGGCGCAATCACCGCTGCCATGCCACCCATGTTATCGCTGCCAGGGCCTGCATTACTTAGTGCACGCAGGCCTGGATGGCCAATGTGATCATCCGATCCGCCAATAAAGCCCAGTTGGTAACCCTGGGCCAGGTAGGCACGCCCGAGCCATTCAAACGTGCCGTGGTTCGACACAATCTCCACCAGATTCTCGATGGCAGGGTCGCTTTGCCACCAGCGACCGGGATTGTGCGCGTGGGGTATGACAAGTACATCAGTTGGATCATTTTCCACCTTCAGCAATCGGTGCATATCCGTCAGTTCAGGCGCCCTTTGGCGCTCCACGCGACGCCGACCGTCGGCAGTACGAAACAATATATTGTGATGACCACCCTGTGCGGAGGTGACCGTCCATTCATAGCCAAGATAAGTCAGGAATCGGTTGGGTTCATAAGCACCCTTCACCGCTCGCCGTAACACCTCAAACTCAAAATCATCCATCCAGAGGTCATGCTCGGAGAGCGTCATAAAGTCGAGGCGGGCGTCCTCTCGAGCAAACCTGAAAAAGTTGTCGACGGTGCCAGCCCCTTCTGCAAATCCGGTATGACCGTGAGTTTCGCCCCAGTAGATTCGCTCCTCGGGAACTTCTTCAACCAGGATCGGATTAAATTCAGCCTCAAATTGACCATTGATCGATTTCAGCGTCAGGTAATGAACACCCGGCTTGTCAAAACTGTGCTCGAATTCATGATAGGCGCTCGACGTATTCTCGATCCGGCGAATCAACTTGCCGTTGTCGTAGACGTCCACTGGCACGAAACCGCTTGTCGCCCGGTTCCTGAATTGATCCTCGGCCCTGACTGACAACAGCACTGACTCGCCAATACCTGCAACAGAAGGTCCAAACCCCCTGACTGCAGCAACGGGCAGCCCCTCACTGAAAAAGGGCAATTCATCCAGCGAAAAAAGCTCTGCCGGATTGTCGAGCGACACAAACACGCGTATGCGCAGCGCAGAACTCGACTGGGAGGGGAGTTTCAGGCCAGCCCCACCTTGCGATTTGTCTCCCGCTACGATCAAAACGATATCGCCAGGCTGAAGCGTACCCGCCGTAACCCGGAAGTAGGGTCTTGGATGACTCCCGCCCAACTGGCCTGAGAACATACCAGACACCATCAGTGAATCCACTTCAAAACGAACTGCCGGGTTACTCGAGGTCACGGTAACAAACCCCTCGCCGGTGGGGTCATCAGCCTGAATATCACTCGGGCCCCCATACATTCGGGTCGCCACCAGAAACCCGCCACCTGGCAGAATCGGTGCCTTGCCAACCGTATAGCGCTGAAGCAGTTCCGCCAGGCCGTCAGCCTGAGAGGGCCCCAGGTGATCAGATGACAAATAGCCGATGCCATCCGGATTCGCATCCCGGAAAGCCAATTCGCGCACAAACCAGTCGAGTACCCCGGACAAATCGGCAACCTGGCGCGGTGGAATACGCTCCTGGGTCATTCTTCCGACAGACGAGGGCAGCTCTGGATGGATAGGTCTGCCGGTCAGCGCATAGGCATTGGCCCATGCCCACAGGAGGGGACCACGGGCCGCAATCTGCTCTGCAGAGCTGGTCGGTGATGCCGCAACAGATGCCTTCAGCTCAACTACCTGCCGCGCCAGGGCAGCCGTCATGTAGGGAGGCACCCTGGATTCAAGGTTATCCGCGAGACGCGTAGAGTCTGCACTGGCGGGCAATACAACAAAAAGGAGAATCAGCGCTATCAGCCTGGATGACATTCAATTTCCCTGTTCAAAACGGATTAGGAGAGGCGTGATTCTAAATTTACTTGTCTCACAATGTAAATCTGTCTTTTACACTTTTAGAAAAACGCTAGTATTTCACAACCATTGGATCCGCTTGAATGAATGCGAAAGAATCCTTCGATATAAATACCTGGAGTAGTCGGTTCTACCGGGGCTGTCAAACCAGCAAGGTTCACGATTCTTGCAAGCTGAACGCGGAAATATGAAGGCGACAATGACAGAATGACGATGGAGGGCGCCGAACAGGACTATGGATTACTGGCCGCCTTTAGCGTTGCCTCGTAAACCTCAACCATGCCTCCCCCCAACATGACGGCCGTCCTGGCATGTTCCGCTGCCGCCTCGCGATCACCCAACTCAATCAGAACCTGTGCCAGGTTGTTGTGGGCCGGTGCGTATGCGGGATCCTGCTGGATCACAGCTGCATACTCTGATGCGGCCTCCTGTTTGCGGCCCTGCCGGTACCAGAAGTTGCCGAGCCCCATGGCCAAAAGCTGACTCTGCGGCCACTGCTCCAGGCCAGCACGGTATGCAGGCTCCATATCACCCATCGGTTGCACATGTTCAAGGGCAGCGATCGCTGCGAAGTACTGTGGTTCGAGCGGATCCAGGGGCATTTCGCCAGGTTGAAGCACTACCATGGCCCAGTGTCCACCACGTTGCCAGGTGCGTTCAAACAGGGGTAGTGAAACACTATAGTTTTTGATTGCACCGGATCGCAGCAACACCTTGCCTGCGTCCAGGTCATACCCGACAACCACGGCGTAATGCCAACGCGGATACCAGGCAAGACCAAGGTTCTGCAATACCAGCACCGGACGATGCTGTTTCACCTCTTTGAATACAGCCTGTAACGAAGGCTGCAAGACGTAGGAAAGACGATTAAAACTCCTGACCCCGGCCTGCATTTCAACCTGCAAGGATCCTTGTCGGTCAGGCAGGTAGACCATCGCCACCAGTTCCTCGGCGGTTACCTCGACCTCACTGGCTACGAGAAGCGTCGCCAAAGCGGCCGGACCGCACTGATAAGCCTTCTGGGGGAAGAAGGGAACCTCGTTCAGTGCGACCGGCACATCAAAGTGTCGATAGACCTCAGGATGACGCAGTTCTTTCGTCTGTGGCGTTGAAGCACACGCCACCAACGACAGGAGTGCCACTCCAACGACAATTCGGCGCACTGCGATCACACCATGATTTATCCAGTTAACAGCCAATCCAGTTAATGACTATATTTTGGGGAAAATATCGGTGACACCTGCCAGTTCGAGCAGAATGAAAATCAGGATTACCGTCAACACAATACCCAGCCCATCACCACCGGCAGGTAACGCATCAAGCTTCGAGTAGACTGACGCCAGTTCAGCATCACTCATCCGGGCAACGCGGCCCTGCGCATCATCCATGTTGACGCCCAACTTGATCATCTGGGCTTTTACATCACTACGTGCCATTAACGCATTCAGTTCGGCTCGCTTTGATTCAGTTTGGACCTGGCCAGCCAATTGATCAGTACTGACCATATCCGCGAACACAGGCGAGGCAAAAGAGAGCGCTGTTGCAAGGGCAATACCCTTGTATGTCTTACCGTTGAAGAGGTGGTTTGTCATATTAAAATTACCTTGATTCTGATGAAGGGTGACCAGCTTCATCATCACTGATGGTGTGACTTACTGTCTGTGCGGCAACACACACAAAGAAAAATTGTAGCTGCGGCGAAGAACGCACATCCGAGCCCTCTTCTTTCACCTTCCTTGCGCCTCTCATCGACGATCGGATCGAAGGGCCCGCGCGCAACGTTTGCCGGCATCCCCGAGAAATGTCGTTAATACAAAAGGCAGACACTCTGAGACCACCCACATGCACAACGCCGGATGGTTAACGATAAAGCGCATGGTCGCGCTACGTGGCGCACCGGGAAAAAAGTCAGCATCAGTTGTGCTCTCAGGAACCGCGGGTTCAGTAAACTCCAAACGCCGCGCATGCAAAGTTGCCAGTACTGTTTCCCGCTGAATTTTGAGCGAATCCGTGGCACTCATAGATCCAACCGATCGCGAAGCAGGCGAAAATCAGCGCTAATCTCACGGCGCGAGTCAGCAAAGCTATCCGCCCCGTCTGCTATGAGCGTATTGAATCGATACCACACGAATCCGGTTGTCACGCTATAGAGGACCGCCAGCGCCGCAATACTCGGCAGTCGAAGCGGCGTGTCCCACGCCAGCATCAGGATAAGTGTGCTGATGGCAATCAAACTGCCCAGCAGCCGCGCGCCGGTCAGCACGAGCTATCCACGGCTGGGCGGCG
>CAYGNA010000152.1:0-8676 GCA_964351065.1 uncultured Pseudomonadales bacterium | reverse complement strand
GTCGGGACGTTTGCTGTTTTGGAGATAGATGAATCAATCCACTTTTGCGCGGCTGCCTGAATATCCACGTGCTGGATTGGCGTGATGTCATCCGCCGTCTTGAAGTAAGTAGGCAGCTTTTTGCTCTCGTCATCCGTATAGGGCTCGGCGTTCGGAATAACCATGGCGCGATAGGCCAGCAGTTCGAACGAGAAGACATCTACCTTTTCTTTTGACTTTTTGCCTTCGCGAATGACGTTGCGGGCATAGTGGTGAGCGAAGCTCGGCTCAATGCCATTGCTGGCATTGTTGGCCAGTGACAGGCTGATGGTGCCGGTTGGTGCAATCGAGCTGTGGTGCGTAAAGCGGCAGCCTTCTTCCGCTATGGCATCGACAATTTCCGGGCGCTCTTCAGCGACGCGCTGCATATAGCGGCTGTACCTGGCATGCAAGACCTTGCCTGCGACGCGGTCACCTACCTTGATGCCGTCCCGCTTCATCTCTGGACGCAGACGCAGCAATGCTGGCGTGATTTCGAATTCTTCATCCATGATGGGGCAGGGACCTTTCTCCCGTGCGAGTTCTACGCCGGTTTCCCAACCCACGAGGGCGAGCTTTTTGGTGACTTCTTCGGTGAATTCCACTGAGCGACGATCACCGTATTCCATACCCATCATGGTAATCGTGGAACCAAGCCCAAGGTAACCCATACCGTGGCGGCGCTTGCGCATGATTTCATCACGCTGGCGGTCGAGTGGCAGGCCGTTGATTTCTACCACGTTATCCAGCATACGCGTGAAGATGGCGACAGCCTTGGCATAGTCTTCCCAGTTGAAGCTGGCATCAGAGGTAAACGGTTTTTCAACAAAACGGCAGAGGTTAACGGAGCCCAGCAGGCAACTGCCATAAGGCGGCAGGGGTTGCTCGCCGCACGGGTTGGTGGCCCGGATGTTCTCGTCAAACCAGTTGTTGTTCTGCTCGTTGACCTTGTCGATGAGAATAAATCCAGGCTCGGCGAAGTCATAGGTTGAAGACATGATCATGTCCCACAGGCGTCGTGCCTTGAGTGACTTGGTAATGCGGCAGGCAACGAGCCCATCTTCATTTGTCACATAACCCCTGGTCGTTGGACAGTCGCGCCACAGAACAAGGGTTTGATCGTTGATATCAATATTGTCGGTTTCAACTTCTTCTGGCGTCATGGGGAATGACAGGGGCCAGTCTGCATCAGCCTTGACAGCTTCCATAAACTCCCGGGTGATAAGCAGCGACAGGTTGAACTGGCGAAGTCGGCCATCTTCCCGCTTGGCACGGATAAACTCGGTGACGTCCGGGTGGCCAATGTCGAATGTTGCCATTTGCGCACCGCGCCGGCCGCCTGCACTGGACACCGTAAAGCAAGTCTTATCGTAGATGTCCATGAATGATAGTGGGCCAGAAGTGTAGGCACCTGCGCCGGTGACATATGCGCCCTTGGGCCGCAGTGTCGAGAATTCATAGCCAATGCCACACCCTGCCTTCAGCGTAAGCCCGGCTTCCACGTTCTTCTCCAGGATATCTTCCATGGAATCGAGAATGGTGCCTGAGACCGTGCAGTTGATTGTGGACGTGGCCGGCTTGTGTTCCAGTGCGCCGGCGTTGGAGGTGATACGTCCGGCAGGAATAACGCCATGCCGCAGTGCCCAGAGGAACTGATCGTACCAGTGCTCGCGCTTGTCTTTGGTTTCAACATCGGCCAGGGCCCGCGCGACCCGTTTGAAGGTGTCATCTATTGTCTGGTCAACCTTGTCACCCTTTTTGGTCTTGAGACAGTACTTGCTGTCCCAGATGTCGAGTGAGGTTTCCTGATACTTGATTTCGTTAACGTTACTGGGAATAGCCTTCAGGTCGGGTTTGTTAGCCGATGGTTCCATGGTGCTCCTTGACTGATTCTATGTTGAGTGGTGCGACAGACATTTGCTGTTATTATCCCCGGCTTATACCGATGTTATTCAGCTTTTTTACATGACTTATGCATGATTTATGCGTGAGTTATACAAGGCTTTTACGCGTCTCTTGCACTGCTTTTGTGCGTCAGCTTTAGCCTGAAATAGGGCGACAGCGGGCATATATTGTGCCTAAAGGCTCCGGGTAACACAACATCTAGGGATAAAAATAATCGTCAGAAAATGGATTTTTGGTGGAAAAATGGGGCCACGTCTAGAATTTTCGACAAATGGTAAGGGGGTCAGGTTATGAATCGAGTGGATGGCAAGGTTGCCCTGGTGACTGGCGGTGGTAGCGGTATCGGCGCAGCTTCAGCACGATTGCTGGCCGAGGCAGGCGCGCAGGTAGTGGTGACCGATATCAACGGCAAAGCCGCTGGCGAGGTTGCCGGGGAAATTCTTGCCGCCGGCGGGGATGCGCTGGCGCTGCATCACGATGTGACCAGTGAGGTCAACTGGACTGAAGTCATGGACAAGGTGCTGGCCGAATACGGCAAGCTGAACATCCTGGTAAACAATGCGGGAATCAGCGGCGCTGGCCTTGGCACGTTTGAAGAACAGACGCTGGAGAACTGGCACAAAGTAGTATCGATCAATCTGGATGCCGTGTTTATTGGCTGCCAGAAAGCTGTTGCCGTGATGAAAAACTCAGGCACCGGATCCATCATCAATATTTCATCCATCATGGGTATGGTTGGTGGCGCTGGCGCGGCTTACAACGCCTCGAAGGGTGGTGTTCGACTCCTGTCGAAATCGGTAGCGATATACTGCGGCAATATGGGCTACAACATTCGTGTCAACTCGGTGCATCCGGGTTACATCTGGACGCCAATGGTTGCCTCGATAGTGGACGTTATGCCGGCAGAAGCAAACATGACTGCTGAAGGCCTGCGCGCAATGCTCACCGAAAAGCACCCGATAGGGCGGTTGGGTGAGGCGAATGATATCGCTCGTGGGGTGTTGTTTCTGGCTTCGGACGATTCGGGATTTATGACCGGTTCAGAACTGGTCATCGATGGGGGTTATACAGCAGTCTAGCTGTCCAGCGTGAAGCTTGATGTCGCGGGGAATTCTTCGGCCAGCCGCAGCCTGTTTTCAATCTGCAGCAGTGCGTGGCTGATGGCGGATCGCTGCATGCGTTTCTCCTCGAAACAAAAGCGTACGCCAGTGCAGAAGGTCCCATCGTCATGGCTGACGGTATTCACAACTTCAGCGAGCAGTTCATCAGCCTCGATGTCATAGACCCGTAGATCCAGGATCAGGTGTTCACCTTTGTTGAACATCTTGTCGCTGCCGAACTGCAATCCAGCAAGGCTAAAATTCAGGCATTCACTGGTGGGTTTCAGCGATAACATACCCTTGATGCCGGGTCTGGCGACCGACAGTTCCAGATCAGCACGCTCATACCGCGCGTGGCGCCTTCTATCTATATCCATGTATGCCGTCACCCATGCGTGCTTTCTTTTAGTCTGTGCTTTGTGCAATCAACCTCGAATCAGTTTGCCGGGCATTTCACCTGTCGCCTCGCCGCCCGCAAACGTTACTTTGCCTGAAATAACCGTCAGATCATAGCCCACAGATTCCTGGATCAACCGTCTGCCTTCCGCGGGTAGATCGTGCACCATGCGTGGTCGGCGAATGTTGAGCTTGTCAAAGTCAATGATATTGAGGTCTGCTTTCTTGCCCACTGCGAGAACACCCCTGTCATTGAGACCGTACATCTGCGCTGTATCCAGGGTTTGTTTTCGCACGACAAGTTCAAGCGGAAGTCTCTCGCCACGGGTACGGTCACGTGCCCAGTGACTCAGCATGTAGGTCGGGATACTGGCATCGCAGATGACGCCGCAATGAGCGCCACCATCGCCGAGTCCGACAATTGCGTTGGGATCAAGGATCATTTCACGAATTGATTCAAAGTCACCATGGCTGTAGTTGAAGAGCGGGTAAAACACGAGCCCTTTACCATTGTCTGCCATCAGGGCGTCAAAAATCACTTCATAGGGATGTTTGGCCGACCGCCTGGCAATACTGGCTATCGAGGCTTCAGGTCCAGGTTCGTAGTCGGGTGGATCAAGCAGCGGGAAAATCTTGTCAAAGTTCGTGACAACCTGGCGCGCCGTAAAAGGCAGTGCTTCCGGGGTTATCTGTTCCGCCAGCAGCGCGGCTTTGACCTCGGGTTGCCGCAGTTTCGTGATGCGCTCGGCTACCGGCAGGTGAGCGAGCGCCCGATATGTTCTGTGCATGATAAACGGGTGCAGGCTCGACTCCCAGCCGAGCAGCAGGCTGATGGGGCGGCCGGCAACCTGAGCGGTGATTGCCGGTCCGTCGTCTGCAGCACAGAGATCCAGCATCCTGCGATACTTGTCAGGACTCTGGTCGACCTGTGTTAACAGGAACCAGACCTTGCGACCTGATTCACGTGCGAGCCTTTTGAGCCAGGCGGCTTCCTCGGTGGGGTGCCGGAAGTCAGACACCAGGCCAAAAACACCCTTGTTCATTTTTCCCATCGCGGCAACGATGGCATCAACTTCCCTGTTGCCCGCGTGATACGAGGGAATGCTGTCACCTTTCGAGGTGCGATGGTTGAGCGTGCGCGACGTGGTAAAGCCAAGTGCTCCGGCGTTGATACCTTCGGTCACCAGGGCAACCATTTGCGCAATCTCTGCATCCGTCGGGTCTTGCTCGGTTTCGCCGCGTTCACCCATGACAAACGTGCGCAGAGGGCTATGGGGAAACTGGGCACCAATGTCCAGGACCCGGGGCGTGGCATCGAGCGCATCCAGGTATTCCGGGAAAGATTCCCAGTTCCACTTCAAACCTTCAGCAAGCGCTGTGCCGGGGATGTCTTCAACGCCTTCCATCAGGCTGATGAGCGCATCGTGTGCGTCAGCTTTGACCGGTGCAAATCCGACACCACAGTTGCCCATGACAACGGTGGTGACACCGTGCCAGCAGGAGGGCGAAATCATGGGGTCCCAGGTTGCCTGGCCATCGTAGTGTGTGTGTATATCAACAAAGCCTGGGGTCACCAGACGGCCTTGCGCGTCTATCTCCTGCCTGGCGCGGCCAAGGTGGCTGCCGATGCTGCTGATCCTGTCGCCGGAGATTGCGCTATCAGCGACAAATGCAGGGGAGACTCTACCGTCCACCACAGTTCCATTCCTGATGACCAGGTCATGCATGGCGTTTGCCTCTCTTTGACTTGTTGAAGATTATGCCGCATGCAGGCATTGTTAGGCTATTGATAGCGCTTGCACAATAACTTGAGTTAATCCAGTAGAGGGAAAAACATGCATCCAACCAAACTTGCCCAGCAAAACCCGGACAAGCCAGCCTATATCATGGCCGAATCAGGGCAAATTGTTACTCGCAAGGAGTTTGACGAGACTTCCAACCAGGCCGCGCATCTCTTCCGCTCGCTTGGCCTGCAGCGCGGTGACCATATTGCGATATTGCTCGAGAACCATCCCCGCTTCCTGCAGATCTGCCTGGCGGCCATGCGCTCCGGACTCTACTTCACGGCTATCAGCTACCGGTTGCAGGAGCACGAGGTTGAATACATTGTTAACGACTGTAAGGCGCGAGTGTTTATTACCTCAGTCGACCGGCAGGGTGTTGTCGACAAGCTGATTGGCAAAATGGAGGGTGTCGATCACGCCTATGTGCTTGATGGTGAACTGGCTGGTTACGAAAGCTGGGAAGAGGCAACTGCCGCCATGTCGACAACCCCGATTGATGATGAAAGTACCGGTACCTCCATGCTGTATTCCTCTGGTACCACCGGTCGACCCAAGGGCGTGCTGAAACCGTTGCCTGAGGGCGGCTTCCAGACCCAAGACGATGCGCCGAACCTGTTTGCCATGTTGTATGGTGCAACCGAGGACAGCATCTACCTGTCACCGGCGCCGCTATACCACGCCGCACCGCTGACCTTTACGCTCGGCTTCCTGCTTGGTGGTATGACCTGCGTTATCATGGCGCACTTCGAACCAGAAGCCGCGCTGAAGGCAATCCAGACTTACAAGGTGACCCATAGCCAGTGGGTGCCAACAATGTTTATCCGTATGCTGAAACTGGATGAAGACGTGCGCCTTAAGTATGACGTTAGCAGCCTGGCATGTGCTATTCATGCTGCTGCGCCCTGTCCGATACCCGTCAAGGAGCAGATGATCAATTGGTGGGGGCCAGTGATTCACGAGTATTACGCAGGTACTGAAGGTAATGGTTTTGTGGCCATCAATTCCCAGGACTGGCTTGCCCACAAGGGCTCGGTTGGCAGGCCTATTACTGCCGCAGTTCATATCGTGGACGACGAGGGTAATGAGGTGCCAGTAGGCGAAACCGGAACCATCTACTTTGAAGGTGGGGGTGAATTCGAGTATTACGGTGATGAGGCGAAAACCAAAGAATCACGGCATGCCAAAGGCTGGACCACGCTGGGTGATGTTGGCTACGTGGATGCAGAGGGATTTCTTTATCTGACTGATCGCAAGAACTTCATGATCATTTCTGGTGGCGTCAACATTTATCCGCAGGAAACAGAGAACATTCTGGTCACTCATCCCAAGGTAATGGATGTCGCGGTGTTTGGCGTACCCAATGAGGATTTTGGGGAAGAGGTGAAAGCTGTCGTGCAACCCAAGCACTGGGAAGATGTTGGGCCTGCGCTTGCCGAGGAGCTGATTGAGTTCTGTCGCAGCGAAATATCACACATCAAGTGTCCACGCAGCATCGACTTTGAAAAGGAGTTGCCACGGCACCCAACCGGCAAGCTGTACAAGCGACTGCTGCGAGACCGCTACTGGGCAGACCACAACAAAAAAATAGCCGGCTGAGTCTTTGCAGCGAGGATCTGGTCTAGTAAAGATCCCCGCGTAGCAGGTTGGCCGGTGAATACTGGTCGGTCAGCGGCCGCTTGTGATGATCCCAATCCTGGCCACGATACATGTGGTCAGGAAAATTCATGATTTCAACGTCATAGGGTGCCAGGCGTGGCGCGAGGTCTTTTGCCCGTTCTTTCAGTACCTGTTCGGTCGGCAACCCACCAAGACTGGCAATAACAACCCTGTTGCCGGTAATAGGCAGCTTGAAGTTGATAAACTCGCCGTAAACCGCCTTGTAGGTTTCGGACTCGTGGTCATAAAGGACGCTGGTTGAGAACGTGTTGGCTACCAGCACCCCGTCTGGCGTCAACAGCGATTTGATTTCCTGCAGGAATTCCATGGTCATCAGGTGTTCCGGAATGTAGTCGCCGGTGAAAGCATCGAGTATCACCAGATCATATTGTTTTTTCTGGAGCAGGGCGCGCTTCACGAATACACGGCCATCTGCCACGACCACCTTCATCCGGTCAGTTTCTGCAAAGTCGAAGTAGTCATGAGCGACACGGACTACAGCCGCGTCAATTTCGACAATATCAATCAGCGCCTCGGGATAAAGTTCAGACAGGGTCATGGGAATTGAGCCACCGCCAAGGCCAATCATGAGCACGCTGGTGGGCTTCGGCTTTACGAGCAAACCCGCCAGTGTCATGCGGACGTAGGGAAATACCAGTTTTTTCGGATCTCGCAGGTCCATGCAGGTCTGGTTGCGATCACCGCGCTTGACGGCAAACACCAGGCAACGCCGTGACTTGTCCTCCCTCACCACAATACTGCCGTACAGTGACTTTTCCTTGTGAATGTCTCGCGCCATGACATTCGGTGCAGTCATTAGGGGCCAGATGAGAGCAATCCCCAGTAAGATAGTAAAACGCATACTAACGACCTGTTTTCAGATGGGTAAAAATTGCGACAAGGCCACCTGTCACCAGGATAGAAGCCATTGCGATGAGTATCTGGTTAACCTCAAACCAGAGTACCAGGTAAAAGGACGTGGCCAGCGTGCCAAGTGCGCTGCCCAAGGTTGAGACAAAATAGAGACCGCCGGCAATCTGGCCACTGCTTTCGGTGTTCTGCACCAGCAGGCGAACGGAGTAGGGGGCAATCATGCCGAGCACAACAGTGGGGACAAAAAAGAGAAAGGTGGATGCAACCAGCGAACCGTAGCGCGGATCTTCAAGGTGCAGGAACACTTTGTCCATCATTTGCTCCCCGAACGCGATGGTCGGCACCAGCGTCACAGCGGCGACAATAAAGAAGCTGCCATAGCGCATGAGATTGGGATTGTTCAGTGAGAGCCGACCACCTGTCAGGTATCCCAACGAGAGTGACAGCATAAAAATGGTGATGACGCTCCCCCAGACGTAGATGCTGCTGCCAAAATAGGGCGCAAGAATGCGTCCACCCAACAACTCGATCGACATGATTGTAAAGCCTGACGAAAACGCAAGTACCAACACCAACAGGTTGGTTGTCATATTCTTGTTCAAGGGTGATTGGCCCGGGATGATTGCAACGAGCCTGAGTATATGGTTTTGTATCGGAATATAAAGACGGATTTGTTGTAGGCCGGTACCTGTTTGAAGTCTCTCATACGCCTGGTTCCATTTATCTCCCCCTATCGCTGGCGAATCATCGCAGGATTTGTCACGTTTTTTATCGCCCGCTTTTTTGAGATCAATACCTATTACCTGGTGTCAATGGGGCTCGACACAATCAAGAATACGGCGGCTGGAAGCCTGACGGACTACACCCTCGGGCAGATTACTCTCGGTATCGTCGGCTGCGTTTTCCTGCGCTTTGTTTTTGTGGTTCACGCCCGGCGGGAGATT
>CAYGNA010000151.1:0-8763 GCA_964351065.1 uncultured Pseudomonadales bacterium | reverse complement strand
GGCGGATTGTGAAATCTGCTCCGATCCATCTTCTGATTTTCTCGCAACTCAAGATTCTTATAGGCGATTGCAATACATACGCCGCGTCCTCTGGCAGCATCGTAATGCCTGGGTCATATCGCCAGGGATTTCCTTTAGCTACAGCTTTAGATTCAGAAGCGGTACTGATATCCCAGGTAGGTCAGCAACACTTCCATCTGCTGATCCGGAAACAGCACCGAACTGTTGGTGTAGCGATGATAGCCTGTCACCAGGTAAGCGTAGTGCGAACCACGGCTGTATTCCGCGCGAAGTTCGGGGTAGATGTGCGTTTGTGAGTTGCCGTTGCTGTATTGGCGAGTATTGATACGAATTTTTGGCAGCAACCGGAAATGATTGCCAAAAGAAATCCTGGAACTGGTGTAGACCGACCAGCTGTCCAGACTCTCCTGGCTACTGTAGTTCACCCCAATTGTCAGGTTGTGATCTTCAGTGAAAACGTCCGTCATAAAGAGCCTGACATCTACCTGTAGCTGGTCATAAGCCGGAGTCGCCGTGAGTCCGCCCGAAGCCACGCCCGCATCAATCGAAAACCAGCTGACAGAACCGGACAATGTACCTGCCGCAAATCCCGGATGACTGGCGCCAATTGTCAGGTACTGGCTGTTGAGTGACCGGTCGAGCGCCAGGTCGGCCAGGTCTTCTTCGGTCAGAACAACGGTCAGCAGATCGTCGATATTCGCCAGCGCCTGACCAATCAGCGCATTACGCGTACTCAGGAAAGGACTCTTGCGAAAGTCGTAGGTCAGGTTGAAACTGGTTTTTTCCGGACTGGCAATATTGAGATTCACCAGCAACGCATTAAGCTCCTTGAAATGAAGGTCGTAATCAACCAACCCTTGGGCAAACACATTACCTTTGACAAACCGAACCTCGGAACCAACTGTCTGCCGGTCAACATGACCGTCAATTGTCTGATGCAGTCCCTGTAGTCCTACCTCCAGGTTTCCCCAGGCGCTGCCACTACTTATACCGAGCGCAACAAACTGGCGACTATCCGCAAACAGGTCTGACGATGAACTCTCTACCGGCGCACCCAGTGTAATCCCAACCACCGGACCTGAATTCAGCTGATAGCGAAAGTCCGCACCGTCGAACCTGCCCAGGAATGCCGATCTTCGCGCCCGCTGTCGGCCAAGCCTCACGCGCAACGCGGCATCAACATCGACATAAAGATAGCGGACCCTGTCCCGGGTATTCTTGCCGGCATCCATGAGGTCTTCATAATGGCCCAGCGAAATCCGGGTACCAAACGTGAGATTCTCGCGCTCATGTTGGCTTGTCAGATCCAGATCTGTACTGGCAAGCGACAGCGAACGTGTACTGTCGCCGCCGTTGTTCTTGTTCCAACCACCACGGTAGTCAAAACGGAGGCTACCATCGATACTACTGCTGGATTGCGCCACAACTGACTCTTCGGTGGCATTCCCGGCTTCCGGGTCAGGCCGGCTCGACTCGAGCAACGCAGCAAGGCGCATACGAACCCGCCCCGCTTCTGACTCGTCCCCATACTCGGACAGGAATCGTTCATATTCTGCCCTGGCAAAAGCAAACTGACCTTTTCGTTCCCGGGCAACGCCCAGAAACTCCTGGGCAAACTTTCGCACCTCGATAGAATCGCTGGCCCGAAGTTCAGTTAGCTGCCGGATCAGCTCATCATAGTTGCCACTATTCAGCAGGCGGCGGGTTTCAACCTGCAAACTGGCTGCATCGAGGTCCCGCCAGTTGACGTTCTCCGCTGCAAGACTCACATCTGCCTGCAGAAGCAGCAAACACACAACAACAAGACGTATCACTGATCTAGTCAAAACTGTTCCCCATCACGCTGTGTTCGTTACTGCGGAATCGATCGATGGTCGTAAACGATGAGTCTGTGTACCGGTGACAGGCGCCAGCGCAATCGCGCAACTCCGACACCGTGTAACGAATGCCGGGCGCTTTGGTATGTTCGCCTGGCTCGTACTGGTTCGCATGGCAGCCAGCGCAGTCAGGTTGATATGCTGCAAATCGGAAAGGCACGTTGGACGCATTGCTGGTATGACAGTCTGTACAGGTGAGCCGCGCCCGGTGATCACCCGGGTAATTACCAGTGTGTGTGTAAAGTACCGGATTCCAGTCTGTTGTCTGGTGGCAGCTATCGCACTCAAGCACAGTTGAAAAATGTCCGGCATCTTTACCCGTCGCGCCTGAACCGTTGTGACAACTGCTACAGGGTGCCGTCACATTATTGTGATCAAAGGTTGCAGGCGACCAGGCAATGATGCTGTGGCAGTTGTTACATTCCGCGGTTGTTGTAATGTGATTCATTGGTTTACCGGTCGCAGTTGAACCGTTGTGACACCCGTTACAGCCGTCAGTAATGGTTGAATGATCAAAAATTGCAGGTAGCCAGGCGTCGGTAGCGTGACAGGTATCACACTCGGCAAAGGTTGATACGTGCCCCATCGGCTTACCTGTAGCAAGCGTGCCGTTGTGACAGGCGTTACAACTCCCAAGCACCTCCAGGTGGTCAACGGTTGTTGCCGGCGACCACGCGGAACTGTCATGACAACGTTCACAACTGTTTGTAGAACTGATGTGCAGCAGATCCTTACCCTGGGCAAGCGTTCCATTGTGGCAAGTGCCGCAGGAGCCCATGACCTCAGCGTGATCAACGGTGAACGCAGGTGTCCATCCTTCAGTGGTATGGCAACTCTCACAGATATTGGAGGTGTTGATGTGAAGTAGATCTTTACCTGTGGCCACCGTACCGTTGTGGCATGCCGAACAGGACCCCATCACCTCAGCATGGTCAACGCGTGTTGCGGGCGACCAGACAGTTGTTGAGTGACAGCTGTCACAGGTATTGGAGGTGTTGATGTGAAGTAAACCTTTACCCATGGCTACCGTACCGTTGTGACAGGTAGCGCAAGTGCCGACAACCTCTGTATGGTCAACCCGTGTTGCCGGTGACCAGGCAGATGTTGAATGACAACTGTCACAGGTGCTCCCGGAAGCAATGTGATCCATCGATTTGCCCAGTGCGATGCTGCCGTTATGACAGCTCACACAGGCACCCTGTATTTGATCATGGTCCACCAGCGTTGTGGGGGACCAGGCCATTGATGAATGGCAACCCTCGCAGGTGTTACTTGACGCGATATGGTCAAGCGTCTTACCGGTCGCAACTACACCATTGTGGCAGGCACTGCAGCTACCCATAACCTCTGCGTGATCAACCATTGTCGCGGGTGACCAGGCCATCGATGAATGGCAGCTTTCGCAGGTATTACTTGACGCAATATGGTCGAGCGTCTTGCCGGTCGCGACTGTTCCATTGTGGCAGGTACTGCAACTTCCGATAACTTCTGCATGGTCAACCATCGTTGCCGGTGACCAGGCCACAGTCGAGTGACAGCTGTCACAGGTATTAGAGGATCCAATGTGGTCTATGGACTTACCTACCGCGACCGTGCCGTTGTGACAGGATTCGCAGGTGCCGACAACCTCATTGTGATCGACGATCAAAGGGGGAGACCAGGTGCTCGTGCTGTGACAACTCTCACAGGTGTTTGAAGAGTTGATGTGCAGCAGGTCTTTGCCCGTTGCAGAGGCCCCGTTATGGCAGGTCTGACAACCCTCGCTGATAACTTCGTGGTCAACAAAGTTAACGGTGAGCCAACTGTTTGACGTGTGGCAGCTATCACACTGGCGGGCAGTAGGAAAATGGTCAGCAGGTTTACCATCAGCAACAGAGCCGTTGTGGCAGGAGTCACAACTGCCGATAACCTCAGCATGATCGACCCGGATAACCTGCTCCCAGGCGCTGGTCAGGTGACAGTCAGCACATCGCATGGAGGTGGCCGGATGACCCACCGGTTTTCGTGACGCCGACAATCCACCCATATCACCATGACAAAACTGGCAGTCGGTCGGTGTACCTGAAAATTGACCGCTCTGATGGCACGATTCGCAATCGACGCCGATATGTTGGCCATCAAGTGGAAAACCGGTCTCCGAGTGATCAAATGCTGCCGCAACAACTGTCGGCGAGATCAGTAGCCACACGAGGCTAAACAGAATCGCAATTGGCGTTTTCATTGTTTGCCACCTCTGGCTTTTGTCCTGTTGAACGTCCCAATACCCTGGACGTCCGAGAATGTTGATGTCGTATGGCACTTGTCACACTGCTGTCCAAACGCACCTTTGTGTTTATCATCGGCCTGATGACAGTCGCCGCAGGCAGACGGCGGGTGAACGGGATCAGCCAGATCCGCTACATGACAAGCGAGGCACTGGGTCTGGCTATGCGCACCATCGAGTGGGAAGGAGGTACGCGCATCGTGATCAAACCGCCAGGCGCGCCACGTTCGGGTTGAGTGACAGGACTCGCAGTCAGCGACAAAAACATCCTTGTGGGCCGTGGCCGCCGCATGGCACTGATCACACTCTGTCTGCGACAATGTAAATGCCTGGCTCTCATGACACGTGTTACAAGGCAGGATCCGATGCAATCCGGTCAGCGGGAAGTTGGTAAAGTCATGGTCAAACAGCGGCATATCCCACTGCTGCTTTACAGCATGGCAACTCTCGCAATTTGTTCCCAGCGCCCCCCAATGAACATCATCGTCACTGTGACAACTCGTGCAGCCTGGTGAACTATCCATTTTCTCAATCGGTTTTCCAGGCAGGTGGCAAGCGACACAAGGCAGCGGTTCATGCAACCCGGTCAGCCCAAATCCTGTTTGCGCCAAATGATCAAACGATGCATGGTTCCAGCCGTCTTCACTGTGGCAACTATCACATTGCATGCCATAGCTCTGCTGGTGGATATCAATCCCTGTATGGCAGTCAGAACAAGACCGGGGCGTCACATCTATATGCGGGAGTTGGGTGGCTTGCACCTGCCCAAGGGTCCTGGACGTATTCGGTTGCCATCTCTCGTTATGACAGACCTGACAGGACTCGCCAGTGTGCTTACCCCGCAGGGGGAAGTCAGTCTGGTCGTGATCAAAGGTGGTCTCCTCCCATCTGGTCGGCGAATGACAGGTAGCACAATCAGGTCCCATTTGGGAACGATGAATATCTTCCGAGGCATGACAGTCAACGCACCCGGTCTTTGCCGAGAAGCCGAGATCCATGTGGCACGCGGCACATAGCGCGGTTGAATGTTCCCCGGTGAGCGGAAATTCGGTCCGGTCATGGTCAAAGGCTGGTACCGACCAGGACGAAAGGGTGTGGCAACTATCACATGCGCTGTCTAACTGTCGGGGGTGAGGGTCTTCGTGACAGGCCGTACACGACTGTTGCTCGATTCTGAAAACACCATCTTCCTTGTTGTTCGCTCGCTGCAGATCGTTGTGACAGTCCTCGCACATGGCGTCCTGATGCAGGCCAAGCAGCGGAAACGCTGTCTGGTCATGGGAAAACAGGTCACGGTCAAACAGCGTAATCCTCGCGTCCGGCCCAAGATGTTCGGTGTGGCAACTGCCGCACTCCGAATCATCAAGCTTGCCATGGAATCGAACACCTGAATCCAGATCGCGCCCAATCTCCTGATGGCAGTCAACACAAAGACCAGACTGTTTGTGTTTGCTGAACTCGCTGTGACATGAGGCACATTCGCCACGCAATTCCTGATGTACGTGGCTCAGTTCTCCAGGGGATAGCAGCAGATCCCGAAGCGAAGGCGCTTGCTCCGCGCCTGCAGCCTGACATCCAGAGATAAGCATTAGTGCCATGACAAATCTCCGCATGTCAGTACATGTGAACAACCACGATATGCACGACAGCAGTCAGGCACATCATGATAAAGAAAGGTAAATGGAATACATGCCACAGTGAGAAGAGCCTGCTGAATAACTGCAGGTTGGCCATCCGCTGCAACACTTCCAGCGGTTGCAGGTCAACCGGATCGCTACTGCGCTTGATTGTTGCCCGTATCTCGCGGCGGTCCGCCAGGAGCTTGAACGCCGAGCCTTTATTGCTCCGCAGGCGTTTTTCAAGTTCCACCATCACACTCGCTTGACTGCCTCTATCGGGTGCAAACTCCCTCGCAAGATCCTGGTAGACAATCGCTTCACCGTAGAGCCCCCGGTGGATACGTGTGTAAACGTAACGCCCCACCAGGCCGCTCAGCGCCACCAGCAACATGGAGAACAGCGCTACATTGCTGTTGAGGGAACCCAGGGAAAAATTGGCGTGAAAGAGAATCAGCGTGGGGCCAAGCACACCAAAGATCATGTGCATCTGAAACCAGTATCGAATGGCAAACAGCCGCGACATTGGCTTCCAGTGTTTACGCAGGGGGTACAGAAGCAGCAACGCCATCAGACTGAAACCCGCAATCCCAAAAGCATAGCCAACGCCTGCTTCAGCCGAATACCAGTACTCCGTCCGCTCAAGCCATCCCATAAGCAGGAGACCCACAACGGTAAGGGTAAAAACAGCACCAGGAACCTGCTTCATGTATCTCCTCAGGGCACCGTGGGTTGCCTGCGCCGTATGCGTGTCCAAAAAGCCGCGCTGCGCCACTTTCAGCGGCTTTAGCGCTGGTTTTGGTCTGGCTGAATCTGACATATCAGGCTCCAGTGGTACCGGTATTTGCATTTGCCGATACCGTGAGAGTAGAAAAATGAAAAAACCATTCGAGATGCGCGAGTGTTTGTCATCCTGTGTGAGAAGAATGTGATTCACATCACAGATAGCTCTAAATGCCATTGCGAAGCGCTGAACGGTCTTTATGCTCTGACGCCTAACCCAAGGGAACAAACGTGGTCAATTCGGTATACATTGTCGGGATCTACGCGGTGCCTGCGATGCTGATTGCATGCATTTACCTGCTCTTGCGCCGGCGCCAGGAGACGTTGAGCCGGCGCTATCTCGAAGATGCCCGGTCCGCAGGGCTTACAGAACCAGCGAGCCTGCACCCCATCATTGATGCAAGCCGTTGTATTGGTTGCAGATCCTGTATCAGCGCCTGCCCGGAAGGTGATGTACTTGGACTGGTTGGCGGTATTGCAACCCTGGTCAATCCGACCGATTGCATCGGCCACGGTGCATGTGAGAAGGCATGCCCGGAATCGGCGATTTCACTGGTTTTTGGTACCGAGACCCGCGGCGTTGATATTCCGGACCTTAGCCCTAATTTTGAAACCAGCGTGCCCGGCATATTTGTTGCCGGGGAACTGGGTGGCATGGGGCTCATCAAAAACGCCATTACGCAGGGCCAACAGGCAATGCGGGCGATTACCGCAAGCATTCGGGCAGACAGTCATCATGTACCTGCTGACTGGGATTGTGTGGTCGTCGGTTGCGGGCCAGCGGGGCTATCAGCAAGTCTTGAAGCCCGCTCGCTGGGGCTGAAGTCAATCGCGCTGGATCGCAGTCGCGTGGGTGGGACCGTCGCACATTTTCCCAGGCGAAAGCTGGTCATGACAGCGCCTGTTGAACTGGCAGGTGTCGGACGAGTGCACTTTCGGGAAGTCTCCAAGGAAGATCTCATGGCATTTTGGCAAAAGACCCTGGCCGAACAAAAACCCTGTCTGAAAGAAGGTGAGACATTGAACACCATCAGGATCAACGAGGATGGCAGCTTTGTTGTGGAGACAGACAAGGGCTCATATCACGCAAAGAAGGTGCTACTTGCGCTTGGTCGGCGCGGCGTTCCCCGCACGCTTGATGTACCAGGAGAATCGCTGGGCAAAGTGGTTTATGAGCTTGACGACCCAACCCAATATGCAGAGCGCCATGTACTGGTTGTTGGCGGCGGTGACAGCGCGATTGAAGCCGCCTACGCGGTCGCCCAGGCTAATGCAGCGGCCGTGACACTTAGCTACCGGGGAGAAGCATTCGCTCGTGCCAAACGAAAAAACAGGGAAAAGATCATGCGACTGCAGGCAGACGGCAAGGTTGATATCAGGCTCTCGTCAAATGTCATCGAAATCGCTGACGAGTACGTTCTCCTGAACGACCGGGGCGAAACAGTCAGGCTACAGAATGATGATGTCATCATCTGTGTTGGTGGCGAACTGCCGATTGGTTTTATGAGGGATCTGGGTATTGCCATTTCGACCAAATATGGCCGGCGTTAACATCCGCCACATCGTCGTGTTGGCCGTCGGAGCATTTCTCTTCGCGAGCCACGCGGCTGACGCAAGCATCGAGACCGAGTCTCTCCTTGCGCAGGGCAATTGCAAAAGCGCAATTGCTGGCATTCGACAATCGCTTTCCAAAGATCCCGCTAACTTGCCTTACTACCTGGCCCTGTGCTTGATACAGGAAGAACGTCAGGATGACGAAACTAACGATCTTCTGATTGACGATCTTCTAGAGGGTGCAGCCGCTCACGGAAACCATCGCGCTGAATACCTGCTGGGACTGCGTAAGGTTGCGCAAAACCCGGCGACTGCTTCCCGTCATTTTGAGCATGCGGCAGACGGTGGGAACCTGGTTGCAACGCGACGATTGACCGATCCACCACCATCACCAAAAATGCGCGAGCCCTCTCCAGGCGCGATCATCGCGTCGGTCAAGTCGAATGGCATTGCCCTGCCGGCATACGACATCAATCACCTGATGCTTTACGCCATTCACGCCGGTGACGAAGACGTGGCGAACAAGCTGGTTTCACGGCACCACGCAGAAATGGACAAACGGGCGCTGAGGTTGTTCGCTACGCTGGCAGTCGCACGCAAAATGGACGGGCTTGCAGAGAATGTTATCCATTGGCTCCCAGCCACCGAT
>CAYGNA010000150.1:0-8775 GCA_964351065.1 uncultured Pseudomonadales bacterium | reverse complement strand
AGGTTGACGAGTTTGGCAACGTGACCTGCATGCAGCAGCGCGGTTTTGCAGGCGACGGCAATCCGCCACTCTGGTACCCAATTATCGGTGATGCCTGTTTCGTTACGGATTCAAACTAAGCGCCAGGGTTTCAGTCACGCTACCATCATCATTCAACTGATTGTGACCGAATATGAAGCCGGATTTCTCCAGCACGCGGCGAGAAGCGCCATTGGCCGGGTCGATAGTGGCAATCATGTAGTTGATCTGGAAAGTTTCGCGGAGATAGATCACCATCCCGCGCACTGCCTCGGTCGCATATCCGCCGCCCCAACAGGCACGTTTGAACGCGTACTTGATCTCACACTCGATTTGACCATTTGGATGAACGCCGCCAATAAAGCCGATGACATCGCCAGTGTCGATCAGTTCGATAGCAGACATGCCATAGCCGTAGACAGTGTAGTTTTGATGCGACTTGGCCACCCATGCCTCACATTCCTCAAGCGTCAAAATGTCCCCGTCATCCACATACCTCATGGCATCCCTGTCACCATAGACAATGGCCATCTCTGAGGCATCTGCTTCGCGAAGCTGGCGCACGCTGAGTCGTTCTGTTTGATACATTGGATCAGTAGCCTGCCTGGGAGCAGGCGATCTCCCGGCTGATTTCTTTACTGTGTTTCAAGTTCGGTAATTGACCTGGATGCCTCAGACAAACGAAGTGAAAGGGAGCCGGCAATGTTGCGAAGGATGGTAACAGCCGCAGCAGGGGCGTCGTTGCACAGCGTTTCGAACGTTTCTTTCGACATAAAGTAGAGCACCGCCGGCTCTCTCGCGATGACATCTGCAGTTCGCTTCCCGGCACCGAGTAGTGCCATTTCGCCAACGTTAACGCCAGGTCCAAAGTTAACGAGAGAAATGGCCTTACGAGATCGTGACTCTGATCGCACGATACTCAACCTGCCTTTAACCAGAACGTAGAGGCCATCGGCAGGCTCCCCCTCCCGCATCACGTACTCGCCCTTCTCAAAGTGGCGCTTTTCGAGATTGAGCAAATCCAGCTCCGCTTGCGACAACCCCACGAAGGGGACAGTTGACGTCAGCGGGAACTCCGCTTCTGTCAGTGACTCGTAACCATTTTCCTGCAGAAGCAGGTTTTCTGCGGCAGCGAGAGCTGAGTTCAGATCTTCGAAAACCCGACCCTGGCGCTGTGGTGCCACTAATCCGTACTCTTCGATGAGAATCCCAAGATCCTCTTCGCTCGAGAGATGAGCAAAAAACAGGCGTTTGCCAAGCTGGGCGAAACGATCGTCAATGCGGGCCAGGACACGCACACCAGAGGTGTCGATGTCCGATATACCCTTGACGTTCAGTATGACGGTGTCAACTTTTTCGATGCTGTCTTCAAGATAGCCGGCAAGATAATCGGTATTGCCAAAAAACAACGTGCCTTGCATCGAAACGATGCGGATTGAATCGCCTTTCTGTTGCAGGATATCGATTGCCTTCTCATCTCGAACCACATTCGAATGCAGTGAACTACCGCTGTAGACCCGCCGCACCAGAGATTCGCCGGATCGCAGCAGGAAGTGCAGAAGTTCCAGCACCAGGCCGATCACAACAGCAATAACCAGATCCGATACAACGGTCATCACCATCACGATGACAATCAGGGCGAGATTGAAAATCACGTTGGTGCGAAGCTCTGAGGGCCTCATCACCAGGGCACGCCTGGCGAGGTTAACGGGCCAGCGGTCGAAGAACTCAATGGACATAATGATCAGTACGCCAGCGATGACGGACAGGGGTATGGCGCCAATAACACCGCCGAGACCGAGCAGGCACCCCAGCAGGATCACTGTCGTAAGTACATGCGCCATGCGGGATCGGCCACCGTTCTTGAAATTCAGCAGCACATTGGTTGGCGAGCCGCCGCTTGGGACCCCCGAGAATATGGCTGCAACCATGTTGCCCGCACCGAGGCCGGTCAGTTCACCCACCGGATTGTGTCGACTATTGGTAATTGAATCTGCTGATGCAGCTGTTACCAGGGCACCTATGGCCGTAACCATGGTGATGGCGAGCGCCGACATCAGGAGGTCCGGCAGCAGCGCGAACAGCAGGTGACTCTGGGCAAAGGCTACGATATCAAGCACGCGAGCGGGAGATGGCAGGCCAGAAGGCAGTCGTCCAATGGTAGCCCCCAGGGCTGAGACTGTCAGGTTGCTAACGAGCCAGTAAAGTGCGGTACCAACTATCATGCCGCTCAACAGCGGCGGAATGCGGGGGATGAGTCGGCGCGAGACATACACCGAGACAATGGTTGTCGCTCCTATGCCAAAATCCGCCCAGCGCATATCGCGAATCAGGGTAGGTGGGTCGGCAAACACCCAAAGATCAGTCACGCCAAACAGCCAGGGTAGCTGGTAAATGGCGACCACAACGAGAATCCCGTTGAGGACACCGGTGATAACGGTCTGTGGAATCAATTTGATGAGATTACCAAGGTGCAACTGGCCGATCAGCACATGAAAAATGCCAACAAACAGCGCACACAGGAACATGGCGCCCAGCGCCAGTTCCGGCGCGTTAGGCACGTCGCCAAGCTGCACAACAATGTTGCCCCCAAGGGCGCCGAGTATGCCAGCGGCGGCGGGTCCTGGCGTATTGAAGTGAAATCGTGAGGAGCCGGTGAATGGTGGAATCAGGGTCGCTGCAATCAGCCCGGTCAAACCCGCCATGGCGCCGATGGCGGAATAGTTGCTGCCCAGTGCCAGGGTCATGATGAGGCCCACCCCAATAGCGTTTGGCAGCGAGACGATGACAACGTTGATAGCGCCCGCGGCATCACCACGCAGGTTGCTGAAGAGCCCTTCGCCTTGAGTAAGTTGTTTGAGTTGACCTGCCAGAGTTCGTCCAGATGCGTCTGTGTCTGAGAAGCCAGAGTATAAGCCGGCTACGGGCAGTAAACGAGTGAGTTATGGTTCGTTGATACCAAGCCAGGTTTCGGCTTCAGCCAGGTCCATAAAGATTCTGATCATGCCGCGTTCCTCATTGGCCATCAGCTCAAACATTCGCATTACGCCAAATTGGTACTTTGATCCAACGACAATTGCCCGTTTGGAGAAGCGGTCGAAGACAGGGAGACGTGCCAGAAACGCACGGAATTTCGCTCCGTTCAATCCGTCTGTGTGGGCATGGCGAAGATCAATCAACTGGTCAAAGGTCGGATCGAAACCTTGTATTTCCCTGAGTTTGTCAGTGCCCTCATTCAGGTCCTCTAGTGTGATGGGACCAGTAACAGACACAGTGATCAAGCGATCCACAGGGTCGAGATAAAACTGAATATCCATACTTACCCTGCGGTACTTTGGCTTATTCGGTGTTGTACGCGCCAAATTGACAACTGGCTTCAAATTAGTGTCGTGAGGCCGTGGTTTATCTTCCGCTGAAGAAGAGTCGGGGTCTAGCCGACAAATTGTGAGAACAGGCCACCCCAGAACCGGGACGGTTTGCCACTGGCCAGTTCAGCAGCGTCAGCGCGATCACCAAAAAATTCGATGGCACTCACGCCGAGGTAGCGTAGCGGTTCGGGCTCCCAGTTGCGCGGCACATCATTAACCCAGGCCAGTTGGGTCAGGTCATTGTCATCTCCATGAACAAGATGAGCTGTGATTCGCGCGGCTAGATTTGATGCAGCAACACCCTCACCGGTGTACCCTCCGGCTGCACCAAGGCCACTTTTGGCGTCAAAACTGACAAACGGCCGCCAATGGCGGGGCACACCCATGCAGCCACCCCAGCGATGTGTTACCTCTGTGTCCGCGAGTTGTGGCAACAGTGTTTTCAGTGCTGCCTCGACCTTGACGAAGTGATGATCAGTGGGATCAATCACGGGCTTGATGCGTGAGCCAAAGTAGTAGCCAGCCCGGCCACCGAAGGCAAGACGATCATCCGCGGTGCGTTGACCATAGATAACAATTCGCCGTGTATCGCCAAAAGTTTCCCGCTTCGCAAGACCTATATCTTCCCAGAGGGTCGGTGGCAAGGGTGCGGTTGCAATCATCATGGAATACAACGGTAACAGACTGCGCGCGTGTCCACGCAGGCTGGGGGTATAGCCCTCGGTGGCGCGCAGGATAACGCGGGCTCGAACGTTGCCACGGGCCGTCTGTAGCAGGCCAGGTTCGTAGGCCAGCACTGGCGTTCGTTCCTGTATCCGAACCCCACGGTTCTGCAGTCGTTCGGCAAGCCCATGGACGAGGCGAGCGGGATGAATTGCCGCGCAGTGTGGTGTAAACATCGCGCCGTAATTGTTGGCGGCATTGAGACGCTGGCGGGCCTCGGAGGGCGACAACCATTGAAAATCTTCCGCGTGAAAGCCAAGAGATGGCAAGTGTTCCGCCGCGGCCTGCAATTGCTTGGCATGAAAATCGGTGGTCGCGATAGTGAGGGTGCCGCCTTTGTTAAAATCACAGTCGATCTGTTCAGTTCGACACACGTCGCCAATCTCGTCAACTGTGGCTTGCATCGCGCGAGCGAGGTCTAGCCCTTGCTGGCGTGTGGCGTCCCGGGTCAGCAGTTGATCGATTCCCATGGCTGTGCCCATACACCAACCGCCATTTCTGCCACTGGCGCCAAAACCAATGGTGTTGGCCTCAAACAGCACAATGGAAAGGTCGGGGGCAGCCTGATGGAGGTACCAGGCTGTCCAAAGGCCCGTGTAGCCGGCACCGATGATCGCGACATCCACGTCCTGTGGTAGCGCCTCTGTTGACGATGCGGCCATGTGTTCCAGCGAGTCAAACCAGAAACTGCCGTTGTCCATAGTCGATTACCTGTCAGAACCCGTCCCCGATCGATCATAGCTGCGCCACTCTGGGTTGGCCAGAGAACGTGGCATGAGACAGTGTTATGGCATACTCTATGGTTCTGATCCAAACAAATAGGGCTCTTGAATGGACGTGGTTTCTATCGTTATCGGACTGGTAGGTGGCGTTGTCATAGGCTACGGCCTTGCCCTGGTGAACAAGGCCAAAGCACCTAAAGCTGCCGCAGAAGCTGAAAAGGACTGGTGGGAACTTCGCAAGACGCTAACTGGCACTCAGCTCCAGATACTGCAGTATATGGAAGAGAAGAAGCAGTTGAAGATTGCTGCAATACAGGAGAAGTTTTCATTTATTCCCGACCGGGAGCTTTTCTACCGGCTGGAACAGATTGTCCTGATGGGATTTATCGAACGCGAACGCAAGGATGGGGAAGTGGTTTACGTCCTGAACCCTGCCTATTCAGGCAAGGTTGAGGACGATAAAACCGTGATGCTGTCCCAGGGATAGCATCACGCCGGCTTACCACTGCTTGCCGATACCGCCACGCCGACCAAAGAAACCGGCCGGCCAGTTACGACCCGTAATCATTGCCTTGTCCACATCTTCTTCAGTGGCAATCCCATCCTCGACAATTTTGCGCGCCTCGCGAGCGGCCGCGGCAAAAACCCGGTTCAGGATAAAACCACGGGTACCGGGTGTGTCTTTTACCATGCTGATAGCGCGTTTCGCAGCTGTCGCCACGCCCACCACGGTATCTATTGTCTCCTTTGAAGCCTGTGGTGTGGTGATGACTTCACACATACTCATGACGGGCACAGGGTTCGAGAAGTGCATACCGACAAAGCGGGTCTTGCGATCGTCTGATACCAACTCGGCGATTTCCTGGATGACAATGCCCGACGTGTTAGACGTAAAAATGGCTTCGGATTTGACAACTCTGTCGAGTTCTTCGAAGACCTTCTGCTTCAGTTGAAGGTTTTCCGGTACCGCCTCAATAATCAGGTCACAGTTTTTGAGATCGGCAACGTCGGTTGTGAAGTCAACAAGTGCCATCACCTGGGTGGCGCTATCGAAACCCATCTTGCCTTTTTCTACGGCACGTTTGACGCCCCATTTGCCTTCAATGAGTGATTCCCGGGTGTCTTCTATAATCTGCGCCGAGATGTCGCGAATAGTGACGCGGTAACCGGCTGCTGCATGAACCTGGGCGATACCGCCACCCATGACGCCGCCGCCAACAACGCCTATATGTTTTACATCTTCGAGTTTCATGTGATCCCTCTCTCTCTCTCTCTCTCTCTCTCTTTTCGTGGAATGTGTTGTCGCTGTTCTGGTGTTTATGTCTGGTGTTTATGCCAGGTGTTTGTTTAGCACAGCTCGACTGTAAATGAGATATCAGGGAGTTACAACGCGACGCCCAGGCGTTCTGCCATGGCAGCAATCGAGGCCTCACGGGTTGGCAGCCCCGGGCTTTGCAGCATCCACCAGAGCAGGCTGACCAGTGCGTAGCGTGGGCGCATGGCATCAATGCGCTCACGAAAGTGCAGGGTGGTATTGCCATAGGCCTGCAGCAGGATATCAATGTGTCCGGGTCTCAGATTTTCGCTTTCGATCAGTACTGCCAGGTCAAAGGCCGGATCACCCAGACAAGCGTATTCCCAGTCGAGTGCAACGAGACCGGCGCTTGACCGGATCACATTGGCAGGAAGCAGGTCATGGTGACATAACGTCAGCGCGATTGAAGGTGGTTCAGTCACCATCAGCGACGCTATGCATCGGGCCAATGAATCGCGCTTGCTGTCGAGTTGATTTGCGTATAGCGCGATGTGCGCATTCAGGTCGAGTTTGACAGTAATCTGCACGGTCGCGTGGTGTATGTTGCGAAACAGTTTGCCCAGTTCAGCAAGATCTGACTCACTGGCTGAGAGCGGCCTGCCGGCGATAAAACCTGTGACCAGACACCTGTCGTCTGCATACACTAGTGGCGGCAAAAAATCTGGGTTGCCAAGCTCGCCAAGAATCTCACGCTCCAGTTGGTGATCCACACCTGGCATCGCCAGCGCCCGGTTCAGCCTGACAACGTACTGCATCTCGCCGGCACGCACGCGGTAAACCTCGTTGCTGTGCGATGGCAACCTTGCCTCTACTCGCGGCATCACTGGCGGTCGCTCTCGCCAGTCAACCCAGGTGGAGAGTACTTCCCTCAGGCGTGGACTGTCTGCGCCCGGTATCGCTTCAGCCATGCGGCAAACCCGAAAACAATGATGATGATATAAATGGCGAACAGGGCGGCTGTGAAGTACAAGCCACGGTCCAGATAAAGATAGATGGACACACTGTCGATCACGAGCCAGTACACCCAGTTCTCCAGCACCTTTCGCGCCACCATAAACGTGGTGATAACGGCGCCCCAGGTGGTAAACGAGTCCAGCAGCGGCAACCTGGCATCGGTGTACCGATCGAGTATCCATGCCGACATTACTGACAGTACGACAACAAGCGTGATGATCTGAAAATGTCTTGTACCAGTCCACATGGTAATTTGCAGGTCATCGCCTGTCGTATCCCGTTTGCGCCACAGGTACCAGCCATAGACGGCCATGCCGAGGTAATACACTTGCAGGGCGGACTCCATATAGAGCCGCACATCGACAAAAATGAACAGAAAAATGAGGGTGGAAACGAAGGCAGCATACCAGCAGGCGATGTGCTCCCGCACCGCCAGCAACAGGTAAGCAATGGCAAGTACAACTGCCATCAATTCAAATGGCGAGCTTTCTTGCACCTGGCTGATTAGCGTTTCAATCAACAGGTTGCTCCGCCAGGCCGCGCAGGTCGTCCATGAGGAATTTGACCACAAAGGCGCCCGCACCCCAGGTCTCAAAACTGTGTCGTATTTCTTGCTTCAGCAGATCCATCACGGCATCAAAGTCACCGTGTAATTGTGTACTGAGGTCGTTCCTGACAATTGCGACGTCCGGAGCCTGCTCCAGGCGGTGGATGAATTGCCGAATTGCTGGCAGGTAATCCTCTGAGAGCGGGTAAAGGCTGATGTCGAGTGAAACCTTCATTGACTGATCCTGTGTTGCCCGTGGCTGGTGGGTGGCCCGGTCAAAAGTCTCGTGATGTTGAATAGTCGAGCGTAATCCCGATGATGCGGGGTTCACCAAACTGGCGATAGGGTTCTGTTACATACCCCTTGCGTGGATCATTGCCAAAACTGCCAAATCCTCGAAGGAAGATGTCCTTGTCAGACAGGTTGCGACCCCACAGTGAGAGCGTAAAGTTTCTCGCCCGGTAACCCATCTGGGCATTCAGCAGAAGGTAGGTGTCGCTGGTGACCGCGTGTCTGTCGGAGAAAAAATACTCATCTTTGGCATCGCCACTGAACCGGGCAAACCAGGGGCCTTTTGCCAGGTTGACGCCAGCGCTTGCGCTCCAGTGGGGCGCCTGGGCCTGATCACGGCCGGACAGGTCTTCCCCAAACTCATTGATAAATTGATCAAAGCGTGCGCGCAGTAAGCCCAGGCCCAGGTGTAGCCCCACGCCATCGGTGACCTGAAACGCAGTTTCAAGCTCCGCGCCCGTGTTGGTGCCTTCCGCAGCGTTGCCTAAAAAGTCGATAAACTCCGTACTCCCGTCAGCCCTGGTGCGGTTAATAGAACTCTTGACCTGCTGGTTGCGCCGGGCGCTGCGAAACGCGGCAGCGCGCAGGCGCAACCGGTTCTCAAAAAAGAGTCCCTTGATGCCAGCCTCGAATTCCCACAAGTATTCTGAGTCGAATCGGCGTAGATCCGCATCCAGCGCGCCGTCGGTATTGAAGCCACCCGCCTTGTAGCCACGGGAGATGGCGCCGTACAACATAGTGTTGCTGGCTGTGAAGTACTTAAGCGAAATGTTGCCGCCCCACAATGATTCTGTTGGGTCAAAGCTGACTCCCGCGGCGTCATCATAGGTACTGTGC
>CAYGNA010000149.1:5247-8863 GCA_964351065.1 uncultured Pseudomonadales bacterium | reverse complement strand
TTCGGCCAGTTTCAGAGCCACGTACATGTCGGCCATCATGTGTTTCAGCGCCTGGAATGAGCCAATGGGCCGACCAAACTGCACGCGCACCTTTGTATAGTCGACAGTTGATTCAAGCAGGTACTGCGCACCACCTACCATCTCGTGGGCGAGCGCCACGCAAATGTTGTCCCAGATGCCTGACATTGCGTCACTGGAGACGTCCCCAAGTTTCTCTGCCGCCACATTCTTGAAACAGACTTCACTGACTTTGCGTGTCGGATCAAGAGCCTCGCGGGGCAAGATCTGGATACCAACGCTGTTTGGCGCAGCAAGGTAGAGTGCCAGTCCCTGGCTGGTGCCTGCAATGACAACCAACTGATCAGCAATGTGGGCATCCAGCACAATACTGGCAGTGCCATTCAGTACGCCCTTGTCATCAGCTTGCACACGCTGGCCGAGTCCAAGTGGATCATTCAGGTTGTCGAGCACCAGCGAAGCGATGGTTGTTCCTGTCGACAGGGCTGGTAGCAACTGCTCCTTGAAGGATTCGGCCGCAGCTTCTATCAGTGCGTAGCCTGCCATCACTGACGATGAGAAAAACGGCCCACAGTAGAGGTGGCGACCCATCTCCTCGGTTACGATGCCGAGTTCAATGGGGCCAAAGCCAAAGCCGCCGTAAGCAGCGGGAATATGGGTGCCAGCCAGTCCGACTTCTGTACAAAGTTGGTGCCACACACTCGCGTCAAATCCAGCCTCCGTTACCATGGCGGCACGCACTGCCGAAGGAGGAGACTTGGTTTGCATGAAGCGTCTCACCACATCACGAAACTGGTCCTGGTCTGCTGAAAATTCAGTCTGCATAACGACGCCTGCGCTCCCTCAAGTTACGGCAATACGGGTCATGATAGCGCAGTTCAGTACGCTGCGGTCACGGCGCCGAGAAGGGTTCCCGCAGGCCACGATTAGCCGCCTCGAGTACCGTGTCGCCTACAAATTCCAGTTGTAACACCTCCCGGTATTTAGCGAGCGCTTTCTCTCGCTCGCTGCCCAGATCCAACATTTGCGCCTCGGTTACAAGTAGCCAGGCTCTTGCCCAGGTCGGGAATGCTGGCGAAATCTCAGGCATTTCATTCACTACCCGAATCGCCAGGGCTTCCTCTCCTGCACCCAACCGCGCACGTACCCGCCACAGCTGCAACATCGCCTCTTCGTCGGGTAAAAAGTGCTGCGTTTCGATAGCGCGCTCGGTGACAGAAATGGCCGCCCCAAAGTCCTGCTGCTCAACAAGCAAGGAGGTATATCCAAGCTGCAAACGGGAATTCCGTGGATATCTTTGCACGAGTTCCTTGAGCAGCACGCGCGCTGTCTCGACATCTTCCTTGTCACCCTCTCGCGCCAGATCGCTGTAAACGAATCGGGCTACATCCCGCAGGTAAGAGTCACTCTCCATCACGCTTCGTATATACGGCAGGCTCTTGTCTGAATGCCCTGACGGGATAAACCACAGCAGGCGGCTGAACAGCTTGATGTAGGGCGGCAGGTTGTCAGCGTAGAAATACGCCATACCAAGCTGCATCCTGGGTTCAATCAGCTCCGGTTGCAGGGCGAGGGCAGACTCAAAATGCCTGATTGACCGGGTGCCATTTAGCCCCGCGGCATAGTGACGATCACGCAGGGCATTCAGGAAGGCGAGCGAAAAATTGGCCAGGCCACAATGATACTGAGCCATGGCGTCAGCAGGATCTGTTTTGATCCTGACTTCGCAAATCGCGAGGATATTGTCCGCGGTTTCGCGTAATGCGACATCGTATTCAGTGGCACGTCCATCCCACGAAAGCTGTGTCAGCAGAGTGTTTAGGTGAAAGGCCTGCCCGGTTGTGCCATCCGGATCGAGTTCACGCAATTCGGAAGCAACAATGTAGGCACCAGCATAGTCACCTGTCAGACCAAGGCGAGTGCCCTCAGCAAGCAACCCGGCGACTGTCCTCGCGTTTGCGACAGGCGCCACAGACAGCGCCAGGCAGATGACACAAGCCGCAATTCGCAGGACAAGTTGGGGAGTTAAATGGGGCGTTCTCAGCATGGCGGCGAGCATATCACTTCTCCTCCGCGTGCCAAATGTGTCTTTTTTGGCCTCTTTCTTAACCGATACTTAACCGCCGATTCTTAACCGCCACACACCTAAAACTGGCTTACATACGTGAGACACCACTCTCTCTGGAACTCGTCAATGGCAGGCACAAATTTCAGGTTGTCTATAACGGGTAACGATGCCGTGATGTGACGTTGACGCCTGTTACACTCGCAGCTAACGTGTCTCTATATCTTCGGGTCGTCACACGTCCGGTCCGTTACACCACAAGCTGAACTGGTTGGATCATGGAATCCCCGCGAGACATTGCCGACGCCACTATCGCAGAACCGCTAATCGCGGCACTCCGCCGTCAACTAAAAGCACCTGCACTCGAGTACGCCGAGCCGCCAACGCCGATTGGACAGGGCGGGCAAGCTCGTATCATGGCTTTTTCTCTGGCGGACCCTGAAGCCCAGACACACTGGGGGACCGTGCCACTGGTCTGCCGGATTGAACTGGATCCCGCCATTGACCCAGGGGAAATGCGCAGAAGTGCAGCCTTGCATCACATCCTGTCAGACCAGGGGTTTCCAGCACCTCGAATCGTGGCGATCGGCGACCAGGCGGATGGCATAGGCGCGCCTTTCACTGTCATGGAACGCCTGTCCGGTGAATCCGTTGAAGTCCTCGTCGAGCAGTTCACATTCCTTTGGGCTGGAACGCTGGTGGTCGCCGCGATATTTAACCTGTCCCTCCAGCTGTGGCTGGTGCTATTCGGCGGCGGTGCTATGGGCGTTTTCCTGCTTGCCTGGTTCACTGCGCGACTGCTGCGCCGTTTGCATGCCATCCCTCTCACCACGCTGATCAATCATCCAGATCTGAACCCGGCCGCTATGGCATTGCACAGCGGCAACAAGGCTAAACTCGATGAGTTGTACCATGCCATTGCCGAATCGTCAGCGACAGAGCTTGAGCCAGGGCTGGTATGGTTGTACGAGCATGTACCAGTTGACGACGGGAGGAACGTTCTCTGCCATGGTGATTTTCATGGCGGCAACGTGATCATCGATTTTAAGGGTAAAACAGGTATCCTGGATTGGCCGAGGTCGGTTATCGCCGCGCGGGAATTTGACCTTGCATGGACTCTGTTGGTCGACGCATTCGTACCCGATCTGAACCCGGATGCGCCTGCGCTGAACCGATGGATAGAGGCCGCGTACTGGAGCACACGTATGTGCCTGATTTGGGCGTATCTGAGAATTCAGGAAATGTGGTATCGCCTTGCCGTGCCACTGGACGCTGAGAAGTACCAGTTCTTTATCGCTTACCATGCCTTGTTCATGCTTGCGCTGGGTGGCCCGATGGCCAGCGGGTCGATACCACAACGTCGTTTGCGGCGTTATTTCAAGCGGGCGACAGGCATCAACATAGCCGATGCTCGATAGTAATTACAGGGTATCTGCTGCAGTTCACTTCAAATTCCCCTCCTGTCGCTCACCTTTAACATTTGCCCCCACCTGGATGCTCTGCACCACACAAAGTGAAGGCCACACACGGGCA
>CAYGNA010000149.1:0-5147 GCA_964351065.1 uncultured Pseudomonadales bacterium | reverse complement strand
GCCACACACGGGCACACACTCCAAAAACTGACCTACACCGGCGAGCAATCTCTGCCCTGGCAATTCGTCAATTGCTTACACAAATTGCAGCTGGTCTAAAGTGTGTGACATTGTCAGCGAAGGAGGACATTGTTACGGAGGGGGTCAGCGACGCGTCGTCCCAGGAGAAAGTCAGGCGTCTTTTTACGGGGAGTTTTTTCAAGGAGCAGGGCATGCCAATCGACCTATTTATGCAAGCAGCTATAGACGAGGCCAAAAAGGGACTGGCGGAAGGCGGAATTCCTATCGGCTCCGTGCTGGTCAAAAGCGGACAAATCGTTGGGCGCGGGCATAACAAACGCGTGCAGGAAGATAACCCGGTCATGCACGCTGAAACAGACTGCATGATGAATGCAGGTAGAATTGGCGCCTATAAAGACACCGTGCTCTATTCGACCCTGATGCCCTGCTATTTCTGCTCAGGCATGAGTGTTCAGTTTGGTATTCCAAAAGTGGTGGTGGGTGAATCACGCACCTTCCCAGGCGCTCCGGATTTCATGCGAGAACACGGCATTGAGGTCGTCGATCTCAACCTCGATGAATGTGCCACAATGATGGAAAAATTTATCAGGGAAAATCCGCTGCTTTGGTATGAGGATATTGGGGAGCTTTAGCACTTCTGCTCAGAGCCGTTCGCACTCTGATTCCCAATTCAAATCATGGTAATTGTCGCAATACCAATCCCAGAGATGACGCCAACCAATGTATAAACAGCCCGCTACAATCTGCATCAATCTGCCAGAGTGGGTAGATCAGTTTGCAAATACGTATGAAACAACAACAGATTTGAGCAGCCGGATGAAATTTGTAATCTCGGCTGCTGCGATGAACGTAGAGGAGAATACAGGGGGGCCATTCTCTGCGGGTATATTTGAGATCCAAACAGGAAAATTGATTTCTTTAGGCGTCAATTTGGTGGCGACTCAAAACCTTTCAATTTTACATGCAGAAATGGTCGCCATAGCCCTTGCTCAACAGGTGCTTGGCACCTATGACCTCGGGGCGACGGGTATGCCTCACTACGAGTTGATAGCCAGCGTTGAACCCTGCGCCATGTGTTATGGCGCAATCCCCTGGAGTGGCGTTCGTCACGTCGTCACAGGTGCTCTGGATGAAGATGCCAGAGCCATCGGGTTTGATGAAGGACCCAAACCCTCGGACTGGATTAAAGCGTTGCAAGACCGAAACATTAAGGTAACGACCCGCCTTGAGAGAGAAGCTGCCCGACAAATCTTACAGAACTATATGCAGCGTGGCGGGCACATCTACAATTCCCGCGAAAGCTGAAATCACAGCGTGAATTTCCAGACATTGAGAATAGTCGACATCATAGATACCACCATTTCCCTGGCGGTTGATATCGGCTCGCTGCATCAAGCAACACTGTAGTAAACAAGAATTGATTCAATCGGTTGGGGCAAGCTCAGGCAGCGCAGCACTTCTTGAATTTTTTGCCGCTGCCACAGTGGCAGGGATCGTTTCTCCCGGGTTGAGCGGCGACGGTAACAGTTGCCGGGCGGTTCCGCAGATACTCGATTTCATTCAGGTATTCCTCTGCTTCTGCATCCACGCTGATATCATGGGTCCAGCCGTTTTCCTCGCACTCGATAATCAGTTTCTGCCTATCGGCATCCGTTTTGACAATAACCCTTGCAGGCTTCCTTTTTGACCCCGGCGTCTCTACCAGCCGCTTCTTGAACTCGGTCGGGTCTATCTGGGATTTCTTCAAGGGCAGGTTTTTGTGCGGATACTTGGACATCTAGGGTGCGCTCATAGGCAAAGGCCTATTATAACTTATACGCGACTGGACGACGTCGCCTATACCATCGGCACTGGCCGGAGCCAGGATAAAATGGCACCACCCTATAGGTAACCATTTGAAATAGATCAATATTTTAGAAGCACCCGGTTCAAAAGCACAGGGTCACTCAGTTTGAGCAAACTGCATTTCTTGCAGGGAATTGACGACTTTAAACCCATGCGATGGACTACTAATGTGAGCCAAGTGGCAGTGTGTGTCGCTGTTAGCAATGATGGTATTGTTCAGGCAGCGGCTAATCGTTCCACGCGAGCGATTGCCTTTCACCACTTCCCGCACAAACAAGGAGTCGTTGATGGAGATTGCAATAGCTCTACTGATCGCGGTTATTGTTGTTTTGGTAACTTCCATCGCGTTCCTGTCGGTCCGATATCGAGCGCCAGACCACAGCAAATACGACACGCCCCAAGGGACGACGATGATTGCTGACTCAGAGGTCAGCCCGGCTCATCAACAAGTGGTCGAAAAACTTGCCGCATTCAACAAACAGGCAGCGACAGACACCAAGGTCGCTCGAATCCAGATGGAAGAACTGTTTTACCGGGACATTGATGCCGAGATTATTCCCGTCGACGTGGCAGGGATTCCCGGCGAATGGGTGCTCGCGCCAGGTGCTAGCCCGGCGCGACGCCTACTGTACCTGCATGGCGGTGCGTTTCGTGTCGGTAGCCCGCGCTCCCATCGCCACATTACTGGCGAGTTGTCCAGACTGGCAGGCGTTGCGGTCCTGGCGATTGACTACCGAATGCAGCCGGAGTTCAAGACCATCCACTGTCACGAGGATGCGCGCACTGCCTACCAGTGGATTCTGGAACACGGGCCCAGCGGTGATAGCGCACCCGAGTCGCTGTTTGTCGCTGGAGATTCCGCCGGCGGCAATCTTACCCTCTCACTCATAGCCTGGGCCAGGGACCAAAAACTTCGAGCTGTTGATGGTGCCATTGCCTTTGCGCCGGCAACCGACGCCACTTTTTCCAGCCCTACATGGAAGTCGAATGCTGCAACTGACCCATTCCTTGGCCCCGCAATCGGTCCCATGCTACGAATCCCCGCGTTTCTCCTTGCGCTGCTATCCCGGCCATCCGTCGGGCGCCCACCCAACGACCCTGAAATATCACCCTTGCTCGGTAATCTCGCCAACCTCCCTAAGACCCTGATACAGGTGAGTCGTGATGAAATGTTGTACGGCGACGCTCAGCGTTATGCAAACAAGGCGCAGTTACAGGGAAGTGACGTCAGCCTGCAGGTGTGGCCGAAGATGGTGCATGTTTTTCAGGGATTCCCGGAACTGCCTGAGTCATCGGCAGCCCTCCAACTCGTTGCCGATTTTGTCAAACTACAGATCGGAAGGAATGAGCCTGCCAGGAATCTACCGCCAGCTGGATCAATCTGACTACCTGATTGCCCGGCAGGGACACACACTCCAATCGAACTGCAACCCTGGTAGGTGATTCGCCAAATTTGACCCAAGCGATAGATCACATTGGTAAGTCAACTTGCGGTGTGTGACCCTGTTTTAGACCCTGTTTTCGACCCTGTTTTCGACCCTGTTTTAGAAGTCAGAGGAGCCGCTCCCAGCGAATTCGGGCAGTAATGGCTGGGTGATCGGACAGTGGAGCGCCTGCGGCGTCGACAAACTCGCTGGCCTCGTCGCGAGAGAGGACATCAAGCTGGACTGAATGCCCACTGCGAATCATGACCCGGTCGATCCCCTCAGGCGCTAGGCCAAGTGACCTTGCGGCAACAGTCAATCCGGTAGCACGCAAAAATTCCTGCAGAATTGCCTCATCATCCGCGTCAGTACCGCGGAGATTTGTGTCTCCCGCGACAATCGTGGCAGTGTTTTGTGAGTGTTCGGCGATGAATTCAGCAAGCTGACTAAAAGAGGCCCGCCGTGCCGCTTTGTCTCCTTCAGCGCGACCTGCGTCTGCATGCAGATTATAGACATCAATCGAGAGCCCATCAGACAAGAGCTGATGCCGCGCGAAGCTGAAACCTTTCACCGCAAGGCAGTCATTGGCGAACCGAATCACGCCATGGCACTCGATCCACTGCAAACGCTCATGGTTTGTAAAAGGCATCATCGAAAACCGGTTCAACCCGTCCGAGTTAAGCCGACTGAACTCGGTCATCGGCGCGGATCGATGCGCATGTTTTGCAGCACTATCAAGCGCATCGTGATACTCAAAATCCTCCTGCACCAGAACAAGATCATAGGCATTGATGAGTTTGCCAATAATGGGGGTGTTTACAGAGGGCGTAGATTTGGAGATCCAGTCAGACAGTCCCGCAACGTTGTAGGTCAACAGGCTGAACTCCCCGTTCATCTCACTCGCCCCATTATCCTCACTCGCCGCGGTAGCGAATGAGAAAGGCAGGCAAACACCAACCAACAACAGCAAACAAAAAGTCAGACGCACAGGCACATCTCGCTCCCAACACAAGACAATAATCGCCACCCCTGTAGCCGTTTGAGAAGCCAGGATGATACCGCAGGTCAAGCCGTGAAACAGATGTTTTGCTCTGCAACCTCTACCCGCCGGGCCTGTGCTGCGCTACCCTTTATCAATGGAACACCAATGGCTCACTTTTGCCAAAAAGCTTCACGCGATCAGCTCAACCGGGCTGCACTTTGGCGAGAGCGAATTTGACCGGGAGCGCTACGCTGAGGTTGCCGAGATTGCGACCCGCATGCTGGCCATGCTCGGAGAAGTACCGCTTGAACGTATTGCGGGCTTGGTGCCGGATTTTGCCAGCGGTTACGCCACGCCCAGGGTGGATGTTCGAGGCGCCCTGATCGAGGATGATCGTATTTTGCTCGTGCAGGAAAAGAGTGATGGCAAATGGACGCTCCCAGGTGGTTACGCCGATGTCGGCCTCTCTGCCGCCATCAACACACAAAAAGAGGTACAGGAGGAAGCATCAGTCACAGTCGAGGCACATCGACTGATTGGTGTTTTCCACAAGGCCGCGCACGCCTACGATCAGGATGTGCGAGACTTCTACAAGTTCTATTTCCTGTGTCGGCGACGCACAACTGACACGCCTGCACCAGGACCAGAGACGCTTGATGCCCGGTTTTTTGCGGTCGATGAATTACCCGAACTATCAACCGGCCGGGTGATCGAAGAACACATCAGGCTCGCTTTTGAACACGCTGCAAATCCAGCGGCACCAACCCATTTCGACTAATTTTGCTGTTATCTTGTGAGAATCCTGCGAGGAAAACATGACCGACCTTAAACAAACTGGCCTTGACGCTGTCGACAAATTTATTTCCACGTGGAAC
>CAYGNA010000148.1:0-8867 GCA_964351065.1 uncultured Pseudomonadales bacterium | reverse complement strand
GCACCAGCGTCGTTATTGCCAGCGTCGTTATTGCCAGCGTCGTTATTGCCACCGTCGTTATTGAAAGGTAATCACACTATACTTCTGCCGATGCGATGTGACTCCGAACGTCAGTGCCCGGAATGCCCCGGCTGGTTTTCGGCGCAGGGAAAATGTAAGGGAGTGGTGGTATGTTCGAATGGCTGAAGTCTGTTGTCTCATGCATGCTGCTGTGGATTTGTCTTGGACCGTTCCAGGCCGGAGGGGAAAGTTTGAAAAAGGCTGTATTTGTCATTGTTGATGGCATCCCGGCCGATGTGCTCGAAACAACCGACACACCCTACATCGACGAGATAGCAGGTGTTGGTGCTTATGCCCGCGCCTATGTTGGGGGTGAAGTCGGTGGTGCAACAGAAAGTCCCACGATCTCGGCCGTGGGCTACCAGAGTCTGCTGACGGGTACCTGGGCGAACAAGCACAATGTCTGGGACAACAAGGTGAGCGACCCGGATTACACTTATTGGGACATTTTCCGCATTGCCAAACACCACGACCCATCCCTCCGGACGGCGGTTTTTTCTACCTGGGAGGACAACCGGACCAAACTGATTGGTGACGGTATCGAAGCGGCCGGGGGAGCCAAACTGGATCACTTTGTGGATGGATTCGAAAACGATAAAGCACGCTTTCCGCATGACCGGGCATCTAATTACATACGTGAGATAGACACCCTGGTCGCGGCGCGGGCCGCAACCTACATCAGGCAGGAGGGGCCGGACCTGACCTGGGTTTACCTGCAGTACACTGATGATGTCGGCCACAGGTATGGCGATGGCGCGGAGCAGCAGGCTGCGCTCCAGTTAACCGACGGGTTAGTCGGGCAGATTTGGGCGGCGGTCCAGGAGCGTCAAACCCGGCTGGGAGAGGACTGGTTGGTTGTTATCACAACCGATCACGGCAGGGATGCAAAAAACGGCAAGGGACACGGCGGACAGTCAGAGCGAGAGCGCACCACCTGGATTGCGACCAATGGTGCAAGGCTCGCTGACCACTTCGGCGAGTCAACGGCGATTGTCGATATTGTGCCGTCTATTGCGGCGCATATGGGGCTGGTCATACCACCCGAGATTCAGGATCAGCTTGATGGGCGGTCGTTCATCGCGCCGTCGAATTCTCCCTGACCGGTGCATGAAGCAGCGTAGTTCTTATCCACTACGCCTGTTCACGCGGCGGTTTATGAGGCCAGCTTTCGGTATCTCATGCGGGTTGGCGTGAGTTCGGAGTCCCCACTACGTTTCTTGTGGTCTTCCTCATATTCTGAATAGTTGCCATCAAACCAGACAACCTTGCTGTCGCCTTCAAAAGCCAGCATGTGTGTCGCAATCCGGTCCAGGAACCAGCGGTCGTGAGAGATGACCATAATCGTCCCGGGGAAGGCCTCAATTGCTGATTCCAGTGCGCGCAGTGTCTCCACATCAAGATCGTTGGTGGGTTCGTCGAGCAGCAGGAAGTTAGCGCCTTTTTTCAGCAGCTTTGCCAGGTGTACCCGGTTGCGCTCGCCGCCGGACAGGTCGCGAACGAGTTTCTGCTGGTCTGCACCCTTGAAGTTGAAGCGACTGACATATCCCCTGCTTTGTGTCTCATAGCGACCGATGTGAAGGATCTCATTACCTTCAGAAATTTCTTCCCAGACATTCTTTGAATCTGACAGGGAATCCCGGGATTGATCAACGTAACCCAGTTCAACCGTTTCGCCGAGCCGTACATTGCCGCTATCGGGGTCTTCTGTACCACAGATCATTCGGAACAGCGTCGACTTGCCCGCACCATTGCCACCAACAATACCGACAATAGCGCCTTTGGGTACCGAGAAAGAAAGATCTTCGATCAGCAGTTCACCGCCGAAGCCTTTGCTGACGTGATCCACCTCGAGCACAAGATCACCCAGCCTTGGGCCCGGCGGGATATAGAGTTCCAGCGTTTCATTGCGTTTCTGGAAATCCTGCGAGTTCATCTCCTCAAACCGGGCGAGGCGGGCCTTGTTTTTTGCATGCCGGGCTTTTGGCTGGGTGCGAACCCACTCGAGTTCGGCCTTGATGGATCGTTGGCGCGCAACCTCCTGCTTCTGTTCTACCTGCAGGCGCTTTTCTTTTGCGTCGAGCCACGCAGAGTAGTTGCCCTCGTACGGGATGCCATAGCCCCGATCCAACTCCAGAATCCAGCCGGCGACATTGTCGAGGAAGTAGCGGTCGTGGGTGATCGCGACAACGGTGCCAGGGAAGTCTTTCAGGAATCGCTCCAGCCAGGCGACACTCTCTGCGTCGAGGTGGTTGGTTGGCTCATCCAGCAACAACATGTCCGGGTTGGACATCAACAGACGGCACAATGCCACACGGCGCTTTTCACCACCTGAGAGAAGGGTAACGTCTGCGTCGTAGGGGGGTAGTCGAAGTGCGTCAGCGGCAATTTCGATTTTGCGATCCAGATCCCAACCGTCAGCATTGTCAATTTTTAGCTGGAGCTCACCCTGGCGCTCGAGCAGGCTGTTCATCTCCTCGTCCGACATTGGTTCGGCAAACTTGTCGCTGATGGCATTAAATTCATCCAGCAGGTCCTTTATTTCCCGAACACCGTCCTCGACGTTACCGCGCACGTCCTTCTCCGGGTCCAGTGCAGGTTCCTGCTCCAGGTAGCCGATCTTCAGGTCTGGCTGTGGGCGTGCTTCACCCAGAAACTCCTTGTCGACGCCAGCCATAATCCGCAGCAGGGTCGATTTGCCGGCACCGTTCAAGCCAAGTACACCTATCTTGGCGCCTGGAAAAAACGACAGCGAAATATCTTTCAGGATAGTGCGATTGGGCGGGACAACTTTCCCTACCCGGGACATGGTGTATACGTATTGCGCCATAACAAACAGACCAGCAAGGAAAAACTGGCAGGTATTTTATCAGCTAATGCGACACTGTATGCAGTTCAGATTATTGCCTGCCGACTGGCGCCGTGTTGTATTTAAGGTTCCGGTGAATGAAACGCCTACCTGGATAAAGCCCCTCTCGTGTAAAGCCCCTCTCGTGTACGGCCCCTCTGGAATAAATGCCCTCTTGAATTAACGGCTGCTACAAACATCAGGAACCCACCTTTCGATACAACTGTAGAGTAAAATACCGCCTCAATCTCACGGGAAGTCTTACTTTGTTTTGTCCGTTTTGTGGCCACAGCGAAACCAAGGTTATCGACTCGCGGCTGGTTGCCGAGGGTGAACAGGTGCGCCGGCGGCGAGAGTGCCAACATTGTGGTGAACGTTTTACGACGTTTGAAACAGCTGAATTAGTGATGCCAAGGGTCATCAAGAGCAACGGCGCGCGGCAGCCATTTGATGAGGACAAGCTGAGGAGTGGTTTGCTCCGCGCGCTTGAGAAGCGTCCTGTGGACCTGGAGACAATCGAATCAGCGATTAATCGAATCAAGGCCAGGCTGCGCGCGACGGGTGAACGTGAGGTGAAAACCATGACCGTGGGCGAGGCTGTGATGGATGAACTCCGTCAGTTGGACGATGTGGCCTATGTCAGGTTTGCCTCCGTGTATCGAAGCTTCCAGGACATCAACGATTTCAAGGAAGAAATCGAGCGCATGGGTAAAGAAAAACCGGATACAACAGGCAGATGACGCGTCACCAGGATGCAAGCTTTATGGCCGAGGCAATTCGGCTTGCCGAGCAGGGGTTGTACACCACTCACCCCAATCCCCGGGTTGGCAGTGTGATCGTGCGTGATGGCGAGATTGTTGGGCGTGGCTTTCATCTTAAGGCTGGTGAAAGCCACGCTGAGGCAGCGGCTTTGCTGGAGGCTGGCAGCGCCGCGGCCGGCGCGACGGTCTACTGCACGCTGGAGCCCTGCAGTTTTTTTGGCCGCACGCCCTCCTGTGCGGGATCGTTGATAGACGCGGGCGTTACCCGCGTGGTTGTTGCCATGGAGGATCCGCATCCGAGGAATGCTGGCCGGGGGCTTGCGATGCTGCGTGAGGCCGGGATCGTTGTGGAGTGTGGACTGCTTTCGGCTTCAGCCCGTGCCCTGAACCCGGGTCATGTCAAACGCTTTGAACAAGGCCTGCCGTTTGTTCGCCTCAAACTGGCGATGAGCCTCGATGGCAAGACCGCGTTGGCCAACGGACAGAGCCAGTGGATTACGGGGCCGGATGCCCGGCGCGATGTGCAGAAGTGGCGGGCGCGCAGCGGCGCTGTGGTGACAGGTGTCCAGACTGTTAACGATGACAATCCATCGCTGACAGTGCGCGCAGCTGAGCTGGATTCGCCGTATGCAGGCATCAGCGCAGCATTGGCTCGCCCGGTTGTGGTACTTGATCCGCATCTGCGAATTGACCGGCATGCCCGGATTCTGGAAAACCCCGATCTACTGCTTGGCTGCCTTCTGAGTCCTGCGGATGGTGCCGAAACTGGTGCTGGTTCTTTTGATTTGGCTGGCGTCAGCCTGCTCCCACTTGGGGATGATGGCGAGGGTCGTATTAACCTGCTTGAACTGCTGCATGAACTGGCGCGGCGCGAATGTAATGAGGTCCTCTTTGAATGTGGCGCTACGCTTGCCGGGGCGCTCGTTGAGAGCGGGCTGGCGGATGAAATTATCATTTATGCTGCACCCACTTTTCTGGGTGGGGATGCGCGCTCGTTACTCAACATGCGGAAACTTGATAGTATGCACGCGCGAACCGATCTGGATCTGGTTGATGTCAGACAGATCGGCAAAGATCTGCGCTTGATACTGGCGCCGCAACAAGCAGTACAAACATAACCGAACAAATCACAGCTCACTCAAATCACGGCTAGACTAAATCATGGTTAAAGTAATAGAAGGTGACTTTTCCGCAACTACCGCAAGATTTGCGATTGTGGTGGCGCGGTTTAACGGGTTTGTTGTTGAAAGCCTCCTGGCTGGCGCACTGGACGCGCTCAAGCGCCACGGTGTGAGTGACAACAACATCACCATTGTCAGAGCGCCTGGTGCATTCGAAATGCCGCTGGTCACCAGCAAGGTGCTGGAGAAAGGCGAGGTGGATGCGGTCATAGCGCTGGGTGCCGTCATCCGGGGTGGCACGCCCCACTTTGACTTTGTAGCAGGTGAATGCGCGAGCGGCCTCGCTGCAATTTCCAGAGAGTCCGGTGTGCCGGTTACCTTTGGTGTGCTGACAACAGACACAATAGAGCAGGCTATTGAGCGATCAGGTACCAAGGCGGGTAACAAGGGCGCAGATGCTGCCATGTCCGCGCTGGAAATGATTAGTCTTCTGCGTAACCTGGGATGAGCGCTCCAACGCCAGCTTCCCGGGCGCGGGCGCGCCGGTTTGCCCTTCAGGCACTCTACCAGCAGCAGTTGACGGGGTGCTCCGCCAATGAGGTAGAGACCCAGTTCAACCAGGACTATGACCTGAAACGAGTCGATACCGGCTACCTTCATGCCCTGTTGGTGGGCGTTGAGACACATCGTGACGCCTTAATGGCGGCGGTGACCCCGTTGCTTGATCGACCGCCTGAAGAACTCGACCCGATATCCCGGGCAGCATTGCTGATTGGTGCATTTGAACTGATGCACCGTATCGATATTCCCTATCGCGTTGCGATTAACGAAGGTGTTGAACTTGCCAAGCAATTTGGTGCTGACGAAAGTCACAAGTTTGTCAATTCGGTGCTGGATGCGCTTTCCAAACAGCACCGTGAGCTCGAGCGCAACCGGCGTCCTGCGGAGAAGGGAGCGGGTTAAGTTCAATGGCCGGGCATGAGTTCGACATTATCGAGCGGTATTTTGCCGGCAAAATCAGGTTTACTTCTGATGCGGTCATCACGGGTATTGGTGATGACTGCGCTGTCCTTGATGTCCCCGGCGGCAACCAGCTTTGCGTTTCAACTGATACGTTGCTTGAGGGTGTGCACTTCCCGGTGGGCGCGCCCGGCAACGTTGCTGCACACCGCAGCCTTGGTGCGAATCTTTCTGATCTTGCTGCCATGGGGGCCGAGCCTTTTGCCTTCACCCTGGCGCTGACACTGCCAGAAGAAAACGCCCATTGGCTCGATCTTTTCTCGCAAGCCCTTAGCGAACTCACCGAAAAATACGCCATACCGCTGGTGGGCGGCAATCTGGCGCGTGGGCCCCTGTCGATCACCATCACGGTCATGGGGACTGTTGCGGCTGGAGGGGGTATCCGGCGTTCGGGAGCACGTGCCCTGGATGATGTCTATGTCTCCGGCAGCCTTGGTGATGCGGCAGCAGGATTGCACCTGCTTGGTTCAGTCCCTGAGAACAACCCGCTTGTGCAGCGCTACCTCTGCCCAGCGCCGCGCCTGGCCGTTGGGCAGGCCATTGCACCTTTTGCGAGTGCGGCGATAGACATATCTGATGGGCTGGTCGCTGATCTGGGGCACATCTGCCTGGCAAGTGGCGTTGGTGCGCGCATCGTCTATCCCAGGATTCCTGTGGCCACCGAGTTGCGCCAGCGGTTTGATGAGCCCGCCCGTGTTGCGATGGTGACCGGGGGCGGAGATGACTATGAACTCTGCTTTACGGCGAACCCGCGGGCACGAGCGGATATCCTGGGTGTTGCCGCGCGACTCAACATTCCCCTGACAGTGATTGGGCAGATGACAGACGATCTGCCGGGGGTCCTCGTGGTTGACGAAGTTGGGGAACCTGTTGAGTTGGCATCCAGCGGTTACCAGCACTTCTCGTGAACAGGATAATCAATACCCCCCTGGTCGCGAAAACGTTTACGGACCCACGTTATTTTCTCGCGCTCGGATTTGGCGCCGGCTTGTCCAGGTGGGCACCGGGCACGGTCGGCACAGTTTTTGCCGTGCCACTCTGTCTGTTAATGGGGCTGCTCGAGCCGATCCCTTACCTTGTTTTGACTGCGGCTATACTCGGCGCCGGCATTTATCTGACCCAATGGGTTGCGCGGGACATGGACATTAAAGATCCCTCGGCAATTGTCCTGGATGAGTTCGTCGGCCTGATGGTGACCTTTTTCTGGCTGCCGAACGGTTGGTACTGGGTACTGGCCGGTTTTGCGATATTCCGGGCGTTCGATATCCTGAAACCCTGGCCGGTCAGTTGGTGTGACCAGAAACTCAACGGAGGATTCGGTATCATGCTTGACGACGTTGTTGCGGGTTTGCTCGCGCTAGCTTGTTTGCAAGGGGCGGGCGTCTTATTGGGGTATCTGGCATGAAAAGCTGTTTGCTTGCGCGCTGGCAGCGCCTGAAAGTCTTTGGTCTGGTGCTTTTCTGGGTGGTATTGCCAGCAAGTGCCGACAACCTGGAGATAGACGTGGTTGGCCTGTTCAAAGACGCTGCGCTTTTTGATATCAACGGTAAACAGCAGTTGCTGCGTGCGGGCGAAGTCAGTGTGGAAGGTGTGGCCCTGGTGGAGGCGAGTAGTCGCGGCGCGGTGATCGACGTAAATGGGAGGCGCCTGTTCCTTGATCTCAGCAGCAAGATCAGTGCCGGGTTCCAGGCTGCCGAAAATGCCAGCGTGTCCATCAGTCTGAATGATAACGGTCAATATCGTACGGGCGGCAGCATCAATGGCCGTGCCGTTGCGCTGCTGGTGGATACTGGCGCAAACATTGTCGCGTTGAATGCCAATGATGCCAGGTCGCTGGGCATTGATTTCAGGTCTGGGCGCATTTCTCAGGCAGTGACTGCAAGCGGTCGTGTCAATTCATGGGAGGTGACCCTCGATTCAGTCCAGTTAGGCGGCATAAGGGTTCCGAACGTGCGCGCCGCTGTGCTGGAAGGAGACTATCCAGAGGACATACTGCTGGGTATGACGTTCCTGGGCAATGTGGATATCCGCAATGCCAATGGCGTGTTGGTCTTGACCTCTCGCCTGTAGCGAGCGCTTGCAAGGGCGGTAACAACCCGCCTTGTGACGGGTTCGCCGAGACTCCCGTCAGTCTGGTAGAATCACCCATCTTATTACTGCGGAGTCCCGCCGTGACCGTCGTTTACGTCGCATCTTCCCGGCTGCCCACGCCGATGGGTGAATTCCGCCTGCACGGGTTTGAGGATCCTGTTACGGGGCAGGAACACGTGGCAATTACCATGGGCGATGTCAGTGACGGTGAAACTGTTCTCTGTCGGGTGCACTCCGAGTGTCTCACGGGTGACGCGCTATTTAGCATGCGCTGCGACTGCGGCCCACAATTGCAAACTGCGCTCGAGCGAATCGCCGCCGAGGGCCGCGGCATCATTCTTTACCTGCGACAGGAAGGGCGAGGCATTGGCCTGATCAACAAGGTTCGCGCCTATGATTTACAGGATCAGGGTGCCGATACCGTTGAGGCAAATGAGAGACTTGGGTTTGATGCGGATCTGCGTGATTACACCATGTGCAAGAGTATGTTCGCCCACTTCCAGATTACCAGCGTTCGCCTGATGACCAACAACCCGGTAAAGGTGACTGCCCTCACCAAGCTGGGCATAGAGATTACCGAGCGGGTATCAATCGAGACTGGTCACAATAACCATAACGCGCGCTATCTTGCCACCAAGGCTGGAAAGCTTGGTCACCTGTTTGGGGACAAGAAGTCCTGAGGTTATCTGACTGCCGGCCAGCTCATTTGGTCCCGGTCATTTTGTAAAGTAGCCCCGGCAGGCCGCAATGGAGAAATACCGGTTTGTCAGGTGATCGCGTCTAACCGCTGCTGGATAGACAGTTCAATACCCGCTGGGTCGAGCCCACATTGAGCCAGCATATTCACCGGCTTGTCATGTTCGATAAACGCATCGCCAATGCCAAGTATCAGCAGGTTTGCAGGCTTGTTTTGTTCGGCCAGCAATTCAGCAACTGCTGCGCCGGCGCCACCGGCGATAACGTTCTCTT
>CAYGNA010000147.1:0-8931 GCA_964351065.1 uncultured Pseudomonadales bacterium | reverse complement strand
GGTGCAGGACCCCAACACCGCCGCCAGCTGGGGAATCCCCTTTGCCGACATGTTGGCCTGGTTAAAACAGATTCGGCCAAAGTGGAATCGGTCAGCAAAAATTTCGTCCTGGTGGGGTAGGTTGGCGCCGCCAGAATCAACCAGGTAGATGGTGGGTAGTGCGCACTGCTCTGCGATGGCCTGGGCGCGCAGGTGCTTCTTCACGGTGATGGGGTAGTAGGTACCACCTTTAACCGTGGCGTCATTTGCGACAATCACACATTCCCTGCCTGACACTCTGCCAATGCCGGTGATAATGCCGGCGCCAGGCGCCTCGTCGTCGTACATCCCGTACGCGGCAAATTGCGAAAATTCGAGGAAAGGCGAACCTGGGTCCAGCAGTTGATTCACCCGGTCGCGTGGCAGGAGTTTTCCGCGGCTCACGTGGCGCTGCCGGGAAGCCTCGTTGCCGCCTTGACGGACAATCGCAAATCTTGCTCGCATATCCTCAACCTGCGCGAGCATATGCGCACGGTTGCGTTTAAATTCGTCGCCCTGGGTGTTGATCCTGGAGGTGATGGCCGGCATGGTCAGGCAGATTCCCGGAACAGTTCCCGGCCAATCAACATCCTGCGAATTTCAGAGGTGCCAGCGCCAATCTCGTAGAGTTTGGCATCGCGCAACAGTCGACCTGTTGGGTAGTCGTTGATATAGCCGTTACCACCCAGGAGCTGGATGGCATCCAGGGACAGGTGTGTCGCATTCTCTGCACAGTAGAGAATGACAGCTGCCGCATCCTTGCGTGCCGCCCGGCCTCGATCACAGGCCCGCGCCACGGCGTAAAGGTAAGCGCGACTGGCATTCAATAGGGTGTACATGTCAGCGACCTTGCCCTGGACAAGCTGGAACTCGCCAACAGGCTGGTTAAACTGTTTGCGCGTGTGGATATAGGGTGTCACCACATCCAGGCACGCCTGCATAATGCCAACAGGGCCTGCCGCCAATACCACGCGCTCAAAATCAAGGCCGCTCATCAGCACGGCAACTCCTTCGTTCAACTTGCCGAGAATATTGGTTTTGGGTACCCGGCAGTCCTCAAAGACCAACTCGCAGGTGTTGGAACCCCGCATACCAAGTTTGTCCAGTTTGGGCGAACGGCTGAAGCCGAGGTAGTCCCGTTCGACAATAAATGCGGTGATGCCGCGGGGGCCACTGTCTGGTGTCGTCCTCGCGTAGATCACGTAGGTATGTGCATCGGGTCCGTTGGTAATCCACATCTTGGTACCATTCAGAACAAATTCATCACCGTCCGCGTCGGCCCGCAATTGCAGGCTAACCACGTCTGAGCCAGCATTGTGCTCACTCATTGCCAGTGCACCGATGTGTTCACCACTAACGAGTGGGGGGAGGTAAGTACGTTTTTGCTCTTCTGTTCCGTTACGAAAGATCTGGTTCACACATAGGTTTGAGTGCGCGCCATAGCTCAGGCCAACTGATGCTGAAGCCCGGCTGATAGTTTCCATGACCAATGCATGCTCAAGGTAACCGAGACCAGCACCGCCATACTCTTCGGACACAGTAATACCAAGAACGCCCAACTCGCCAAGTTTGCGCCAGAGTTCCAGGGGAAACTCGTTGGTTGAGTCAATCGCGCTTGCCAACGGTGCAATCTCTTCGGTTGCAAACCGGGTTACCTGGTTAATCAGTTGTTGCTGGATTTCGTCAAAGCCAAAATCAAGGCTCTCAAAGTTGGAATGCATGTGTGGTAGCCGAATAATTCTAAAAGCGTTTGGCAGTATACCAGCTAACATCCTGTGCAGATTTTTCAACCAGATGGACCACATTGAGAATCAGCGCAAACAGGGCCATTCGGATGAGCACACCGTTATCAGTCTGGCGGAAAATTGCGAGGTTGGGGTTCTCATTCATATCGTTGTCGAGTTCATTGGCAGTGCTGCGTGAATCCCGGGGCAGCGGATGCATGATGACGGTGTTCGGAGCACAGAACTGGGTGTAGGTTGCCTGGTTCAGTCGAAACAGGCCCTTGTACTTCTCTGCCTCCGCGAGATCCGGGAATCTTTCCTCCTGGGTACGGGTCACGTAGAGGATGTCCGCATTGGAAATAGACGTGGCGAGTTCCTGGGACTCAATCACCGTATGACCGCGCGTGCGCAGGACTTCCACGTAGTCGCCGGGCAGGGCGAGTTCAGGAGGCGATACCAACGTGAAATGCACATTATCGTAGAGCCCAAGGAGTCGGCACAGGGAATGTACCGCGCGGCCGTAGCGCAAATCGCCAATCAGCGCGATGCGTAACCGCTCCATATTCTTACCCTGCGCAGCCATCTCTTTTCGAATGGTATACAGGTCCAGCAGCGCCTGGCTGGGGTGTTCGTTGGCACCATCGCCGCCATTGAGCACCGGTACCCGACTGGCACTGGCAAATTCGGCAACAGAGCCTTCTTTTTCATGCCGCATGGCAATGACGTCGCTGTAGCCAGATAACACCCGGGCCGTGTCGTAGAAAGACTCACCCTTGGCGATAGCAGAAGTTTTGACTTCGGTGGTCTCGCGTACCTCGCCCCCCAGCAGGTTAAAGGCGCAGCCAAAGCTTATGCGGGTGCGGGTACTGGGTTCAAAAAACAGGTTGCCGAGAATAGCGCCTTCAAGCACTCGCGTGACACGCTGACGCCGACCAAACGGTTCCATTTTGTCGGCGACACTAAACACCAACTCGATAGCTTCCCGGTCAAACTGGGCAACCGACAGTATGTGACTTCCCACAAAATTCATGGCCACCTCGATAGATCAGCGATGTTATTTAGTGCCAGGGCAGTTTTGCCGGCAGTTCCAGGATCAGTTCGCGCATCCACTTGTTAGCCTGATCCTTGTCTGTACTTTCATGCCAGTACAGATGGGTCTCAAGGTGAGGGACGCTAAACGGCAGTTCCAGGTAGCGCACAGGATATTGTGACACCAGGAAATCTGCAAAGATTCGTGGCACGGTGATCACCAGATCGCTGCGAGACACCAGGTCAGGGGTTGCAAGGTAGTGCTGCGTGCGCAGCGCAATTGTTCGTCGTTTGCCCATCTTGCCAAGTGCCAGATCAACATGACCAAGGCCACCGCGACGGCTTGATATGTGGATATGCGCAAGCTCCAGGTACAAATCGATACTGAGTTCTTTACCGATCACGCTGTGATCCTTGCGAAGAACCACCACGTGGGGATGTGAAAACAGTGGTGCCTGGCGAATCTGCGGATCGGGCGTCAGTGGTATATCAACAGCAAGGTCCAGGTTACCGGACGCGAGTTCAATGTGCATGTCACGGCGCCGCACCTGGTAACAGTCGATAGCAATATGTGGCGCATCCTTTTTGACCCGGGAAAACACAAACGGGAGAATGATGGATTGGCTCAGGTCCGTCATGCTGATTCGAAAACGTTTATCAGATGCCATGGGATCAAACGTCTCGCTTTCCTGCACGCTTGATCGCATCAGTCCAAGTGCCTGACGCACGGGACCAATAATATTTTGGGCGACAGGTGTGGGAACCATTCCCTCAGCAGTGCGGACAAATAGAGGGTCATCAAACAAATTCCGCAGGCGCGACAGGGAGTTGGAGACGGCCGGCTGGGTAATGCCGATAATCTCGCCAGCCCGGGTTAGATTTCCCTCTGTATAGATTGCGTCGAATACAACAAAGAGGTTGAGGTCGATGTCACTGAGCTTCATGGGCGCCGCCGCTGTATATCAGTACACTGAATCGAAAAGGATTGTTTTGATAAGTCACGCTTATGGTAAGTCGTAAAGAGGAAATTGAGAAGGTCTCTCCAACGTTTATCACAAGCGCGGTGTAGAATACGTGGCGCTAACCCGGCGGATCACTTCGGGACTTGCCTATTACATTGAAATACAATGGTTTACGAATCAAACCTGACTGGGCCCAAGAGCGGTAAGTGTTATGAGTGAAATGTCCAACCGGCGGTTGCCGTTCAGTTTTGCCAAGCGGCATGGGGTACTGTTGTTGCCTGCGACGGCTGATGAGGGGCGCGAACTGCTTTACAAACCCGGCCTGAAGCCCGGTGTGCTGTCGGAAGTCAGGCGTTTTGCCGATGCTCGCGTGCAGATGCGCGAGGTGGATCCCCCGACCTTTGACCAGCACCTGTCGACGACCTACCAGGATGATTCCGGCGCAGCTATGCAAATGATCGAAGGGCTCGGGGACGATTTGGACCTCAGCAGTCTCGCAGACATGATTCCGGAAACCGGCGACCTGCTCGAGCAGGATGACGACGCCCCCATTATCCGTTTGATCAATAGCCTGCTGACAGAGGCCATCAAGGTAGGAGCCTCGGATATTCATATAGAAACCTATGAGACCAGGCTTGTCGTCCGGTTCCGCGTCGATGGTGTATTGCGGGAAGTGGTCAGTCCAAGGCGCGCACTGGCGCCACTGCTGGTGTCTCGCATCAAGGTGATGGCGAGACTGGATATTGCTGAAAAGCGTGTGCCCCAGGATGGCCGAATATCGGTACGAGTGGCGGGCAAGGAAGTGGACGTGCGTGTCTCTACTATTCCCGCCAGCAATGGTGAGCGGGTGGTCATGCGACTGCTCGACAAACAGGAAGGCCGACGGGACCTTGGCGATCTGGGTATGCGTACCGATGACCTCGAGGCCATGCGCCAGTTGCTGCAGAAACCTCATGGTATCCTGCTGGTCACAGGGCCTACCGGCTCCGGTAAGTCGACCACGCTGTATGCGTGCCTGGACAGGTTGAATGATCGGTCTCGGAACATACTGACCGTGGAAGATCCCATTGAATATGACGTTGAAGGGGTAGGCCAGACGCAGGTCAATACCAAGGCAGATATGACGTTTGCCAAAGGTCTCAGAGCCATCCTGCGCCAGGACCCTGACGTGGTGATGGTCGGTGAGATCCGGGACTACGAAACAGCAGACATCTCGGTGCAGGCGAGTCTTACCGGACACCTTGTGCTCTCCACGCTGCACACCAATACTGCCATAGGGGCGTTGACACGCCTGGCTAACATGGGTGTTCAGCCCTATCTGCTCAGCAACAGTATTATTGGTCTGGTTGCGCAACGACTGGTTCGCGTCCTGTGCCCGCATTGCCGTGAGGCTCATCCGGCTGATGAGTATGAGTGCCAGTTCCTGAAGGCAGACCCCACAAATCCGCCGACCATTTATCGTGGCAAAGGGTGTGATCGCTGTGCCTGGGAAGGTTTTCGCGGGCGACTGGGTATCTATGAGGTGGTGTTGGTCGACGATGAACTAAGGCGGATGATTCATGGTGGCGCGTCAGAAATGGATATGGAGGTTCAGGCCAGGAAGCGTACCGCGGGCATCCGCGAGGATGGTCGTGCCAAGGTATTGTTGGGTGAGACCACAATTGATGAAGTGCTTCGTGTAACGATGGAAGACTAGGGCAGGTAATGGCCGCATTCGAGTACGTCGCCCTCAACAGCAAAGGGCGAGAAGAAAAGGGCGTTGTTGAAGCCGATTCTTCCCGTCAGGTTCGCCAGATCCTGCGAGATAAGGGAATGGCGCCGCTTGAGGTTACCGTGACCCGGGAGGAAAAGGGATCTGCTACCACATGGCGGCAGTTTTTTACCCCGTCGCTATCAGTTCGCGACCTGGCCCTGATTACGCGCCAGTTGGCCACACTCATTGGGGCGGGTTTACCCGTTGAAGAATCTGTGCTGGCCGTGTCACGCCAAACCGAAAACAAACGTACCCAGAGTATGCTGCTTTCAGTACGGTCCAAGGTCATGGAAGGGTACTCGCTGGCAAACAGTTTCGCAGAGTACCCGCGGGCGTTTCCGGATCTGTACCGGGCAACCGTGTCTGCCGGCGAATCATCTGGCCACCTTGACCTGGTGCTCAACCGCCTGGCCGACTACACAGAATCAAGGCACGACTCAAGGCAGCGAATCGTGCAGGCCATGGTTTACCCGGTAATACTGTTTGTGTTGACCATCCTGATTCTGGCAGGACTCCTTGGATATGTTGTCCCGGATATTGTGAAGGTATTCAGTGATACTGGCCAGGAACTCCCGGTGTTGACGCGGTTTATTATCGGGGTCAGCGATTTTGTCCAGAATTTTGGCCTGATTATTGTGGGGATTGTGATAGCGCTTGCAGTTGCGATCCGACGCGCGCTGAAGGTGCCAGGCATTCGGCTTGGCTATGACCGTCGCCTGTTACATCTGCCCATCGTCGCCAAACTCAGTCGTGGGGTTAATACGGCCCAATTCTCCAGTACCTTGTCGATTCTGTCTTCCAGTGGTGTTCCCCTGGTTGATGCCATGAACATATCGGGTCAGGTTTTGACCAATCGCTGGCTCCAGACCAAGGTGGGTGAAGCGACCACCCGTGTCAGTGAAGGCTCCAGCCTCAGTTCGGCACTCGAGCAGAGTGGCTACTTCCCACCGATCATGCTGCACATGATCGCGAGTGGTGAGAATAGTGGTGAACTCGATAACATGCTCGGCCGGGTGGCCAACTACATGCAGCAGGATGTCGAAACGTTGCTGGGTATTTTGCTCAGCCTGTTTGGCCCCTTTATGTTGCTCTTTATGGGAGGGGCTGTGTTTACCATCGTCATGGCGATCCTGCTGCCGATCATCAACCTGAACCAGTTGGTATTTTGACCGCTCAAGGTAGTGGCTAAGTGGTGTAAAATGCCCGGTTGATGTGTATTAACGGCTATGATTTCAGCTCAGGTTTTCTCGTTTTTTTACCAGATTTTTGTTGAAAGGTTTTTTTATGAAGTTGGGTAACAGTAACGTTCGAATGACATCTTCCAGGCCCCGATTGCCTGCGCGTCAGCAGGGTTTTACGTTGATTGAGATCATGGTGGTTGTGGTGATACTGGGGATTCTTGGTGCACTGATTGTGCCAAATATCATCTCCAAACCCGATGAAGCGCGTGTCGCGGCCGCCAGGAGTGATATTCAGTCAGTTGCCACTGCGCTTGAATTTTACCTGCTCGACAACAGCACTTATCCGAGCACAGACCAGGGCCTGGAGGCGCTGGTGTCAGCACCTTCCGGGTATCCCGAGGCCAAGAACTGGGGGCCAGACAGCTACCTGAAAAAACTACCCATGGATCCATGGGGGGAACCTTACATGTACGTGAGTGAAAGCAGTCGTGAATTCGATATCTACACCTTTGGCGCAGACCGCCGTGAGGGTGGTGAGGGTGTTGACGCGGACATCTATTACTCCGAGCTTTAGGAAAGCACGCCGTGGCCAGGCAGTCAGCGTTTACCCTGATCGAAATTCTGGTTGTGATGTTTATCGTCTCAGTGATGACCGGGCTTGCGATTGCCAATCTACCCAGCTTTGTTCGTACCGGGGATCTGGATGTCGAATCTGATCGACTGGCAACTCTGCTGGAAATGGCGCGGGAGGAAGCGTTGCAAAGCGCAGAGGAGTACGGTTTCAGAGCCGACAGAACAGGCTATACGTTCCTGATATTCGATGATATCAAGGGTGAATGGCAGGAACTTGAGGCCCGACCATTTCAGCCAAGGCTGCTCAGTGACGGCATCGAAATTCAACTCCGCGTTGAGGACAATGACATCACATTGCTCTCGGAAGAAGGTGAAGAGCAACGCGAACCACCCGTTCTTCTATTGTCCAGTGGCGAGACAACACCGTTTGAACTGACCCTGGCCATGCCGGCCGAGCGCACGGAGCGAACGCTGGTGGCTGACGGGTATAATCGGTTGCAGTGGCGGGATGATGCGCAGGAATAGGCGCGGCTTTACGCTCATAGAAATCATGATTGCCGTCGCGGTGTTTGCGGTGGTTGCCGCAGCGCTCATCAAGAGTACTGCGATGACGGCCCGACAAACCGGGCTGCTGCAGGATAAAACTGTCGCCGGCTGGCTTGCCGAAAATCAACTGGCACAGCTGCGGACCTCGCCACGAGACCCAGCTAGCTTTCCGAGTGCAGGTCGAAACCGGTTTAACGTCAGTATGGCGGGCCGGGACTGGGAAGTGATGGTTGATATTCAGAACACCGAGAATACAGATGTCCGGCGTGTTGAAGTAGCTGTGTATCGCCAGGATGACCTCGATGATCCGGTGCGGAGTCTGACAGGCTTTGTGGGGCGCTTCTGATGCGCATTGCTGCGCGTGGCTTTACGCTGCTTGAGGTGCTGGTTGCCATATCGATTTTTGCCATTATCGGGTTGGGCGCACATCAACTGCTTACGCTGGTTATTGACAGTCATGCCCGGGCCAGGTCCATCTCGCATAACTATGCTGATGCGGCCAAGGTCATGATTGCCATTGAACGTGATCTTTCGCAGATAGTCGGTCGGTCTGTTCGCGATGAGTATGGCGAGCCAATACCGGCCCTTATGGTTGCTACCGGCGTCTATGGACTCGAGTTTACGCGTTCCGGCTGGAACAACCCGGTGGGTCTGCCGCGTAGCAGTCTGCAGCGGGTGGCCTATGAACTGACACCTGACGGGACGCTGGTGCGCCATCTCTGGCGAGTACTTGATCGAGCAGAGGACTCGACGCCTGTTTCCCAGGTTTTGCTAGGAGAGGTGGAGGATTTCCAGGTATACGTCTACGACAAAGATGGGGCTGCAACTGACGTCTGGCCAGACTTCGATTCAAGCACGCAACTGCCCGTCGCAATTGAAGTACTGCTGACCAATGATGCCATGGGCGAGTTGCGTCGATTTGTCCCGCTCGTTGAGACGGCGAGATTGATGCCGCAGTCGCCGGGGTCCGGCGGAGGTCCAGACGCTGGCACTAATCCGGGAGCGGGGCAGGGTGTGGGCGCTGGGACCGGTGGCGGTCCGCAGGCCGACAATACAGGAAATGATGAGCCATGAAACGGAGCCAGCAAGGTGTCGCGCTGATTACGGTCATGCTGATTGTTGTTGTAGCGACTGTATTGAGTGTG
>CAYGNA010000146.1:0-8954 GCA_964351065.1 uncultured Pseudomonadales bacterium | reverse complement strand
CAACAGAACCTTTGTGAGCCATCCACTCTTCCGCTGTGATGAATGTGGAGCCGTTACCCTCGGTGCCGGCGTAATACTCACAGATAACCGGCCCCCACCAGTCAATCATGGCTTCCTTGATCGCCACAGGGCATGGCGCCGCGGCATGGATCGCGTGTTTGAGCGAGCTCACATCATACTGCCGCCTGACATCCTCGGGCAGTTTGAGCATCCGGACAAACATGGTGGGTACCCACTGGCTATGGGTAATCTGATACTGGCCGATCAACTTCAGCGCCTCTTCTGCGTCAAAGTGCTCCATCACGACGCAGGTGCCGCCATAGCGCAGCACGTTCATATTGAAACCCAAAGGCGCCGCGTGATACAGCGGTGCTGGCGACAGGTAAAGCGTACTCTCATCAAAGCCGTAGCGCGCCCGCGCTGCCTCTCCTACCGCCATGACCTCGCCAAAGGACTCCTCTATCAGAGGTTTTTTAACACCCTTGGGACGACCTGTGGTACCAGAGGAATAGAGCAGGCTCTGGCCGTAGGACTCATCGTCAATAGGTGTTGCCGGGAATCCGGCAATCGCTGTTTCCCATGAAGCGGTGCCCTCGACAGTCCCATCGAGCATGAAACAGTGCGGCTGGTTAACCAGCTGGTCCCTGAATCCCCTGAACGTCTCAGTCAGCAGCGCCGAGGTAATCAGCACCTGCGCGCCACAATCGTTGACGATATAAAGCACTTCTTCCGCCTGCAGCCGGTAACTGATGGCCGTGAAGTAGAGCCCCGACCGGTGCGCGGCCCAGCAGATAGCCAGAAACATCGGGTGATTTTCAAGGCAAATGGCAATATTGTCGCCTCGTTTGAGTCCGAGCGAACGAAACAGGTGAGCCCCCTGATTGGACAGGGCCTCAAGTTCAGACCACGAAACCTTCTCGCCAGATCCTGCCATGACATAGGCAGGTCGTTCCGGTGTGGTAGCAGCATAAATTCCAGGATACATAGGCAGACAGGTCTGTAGCGAAACAACTGATGTTAAACCCTATCCAGCGACCGTCACAAGCGGACAGGCAGCGCCGGCTCGTGGTAGATTTGGCATTAAAAGGAGCAATCGCGATGAATCTGAACCCTGACCTCAAACATGAAAAGATGTCCTGGCTTGCCGAACAGCTGATCAGGCGAGAGGAAACCGTTTCGGTGGCCGAATCATCCAGCGGCGGCCTCATTTCGGCCACGCTGCTTGCCGTGCCAGGCGCTTCAGGCTTTTATCGGGGTGGCAGTGTTGTCTACACGCTGCCATCAAGACGGGCGTTTCTCGATATCCCGCGCGACAAGGTAGAAGGCCTCGCGCCTCTGTCCGAAGAAATGGTAGCCGTATTTGCTGACGCGGCAAGACTCAAACTGGATGCCACCTGGGGTATTGCTGAACTGGGTGCTGCCGGCCCATCTGGCAGTCGCTATGGCCACGACGCCGGTACCAGCGTGATTGGCATTAGCGGCCCCGTTAGCATGACAGCAACCGTTTCTACCGGCATCGAGGATCGCGCCAACAACATGTGGCTGTTTACCGCAGCCGCTATTGACCTGCTACAAGCGGCACTGGAGGCAGCCAACAATGAGTGAACCCATTGATTACATGGAGCGAACCCGGCGCTACTACGAGGCACAGGGGTTCGAGCGCCCCTACCAGTGGTCGCACTATGAAGACGTGCCTTTCTTCCGACCAGAGAAGCCGCTCACAGAATCCAGGGTTGCCATCGTCACCACCGCCATTCATCCAGATGATGCAAAGCAGGTAATGGTGTCTCGAGCAGCACGCTCTATTGCTATCGAAGACGTACCGGCCAACTTTTTTACCGACGATCTGTCCTGGGACAAAGTCACAACCACGACGGATGATCGCGCCAGCTATTTCCCGTTGGAACCGCTACAACAAATGGCAGCAAGCGGTGATATTGGATCGATTGCCCCGCGCTTCCACTTTGTGCCGACCGAGTACAGCCAGCGTCACACCATCGATTCGGATGCACCCGCGATACTCAAAGCGTGCATCAAAGATGAAGTTGATATTGCGATACTTGTGCCTCTCTGACCCGTCTGTCACCAGTCCGTCAGTTTGACGGCCAGGCTTCTGGAAGCAAACGGTATTGCAACCGTGGTGATTGGTGCTGCAAGGGATATTGTTGAATGGTGTGGCGTACCACGATTCCTGTTCAGCGACCTGCCACTGGGTAATCCCCTGGGCGTGCCCGGCGATCGCGCCATGCAAGGCGAATCAGTATCGCTGGCGCTCCAACTGATTGCAGACGCTACCGGTCCGATAGTTCGCGAGACCGGCTTTCGCTTCCGGGACAACGACAATTGGAAAAACAATTACATGCGGATTGATGACACCAATCGTGAACTGTTGAAACGTCTGGGTGAAGAAAATCGTGCCAAACGAAAAGCTGAGCGCGACGCGGGGCTGGCCAGAACATGACCGGGCTGGCCAATATTCTAGGCGAGGCCGTTCAACACCATATGCGTCAGGCACAACCCAACAATCACGCTCATCACCAGTCTCTGTGTCCATAACTCTGACATTTCGCATTTCCTTTGTCTGACCTTCGATAAGCCATTCTTGCTCAGTCGACAATTGATTTCTGAGTGTGCCGTCACAAACCGGTAGCGCGAGCGGAACCCCTTCAAACACTGCCTGTGACCTCCACCACAGTTCTGAAACAAAGTCACAACAATGCTCGCGTTGAGCTGAATCACTGCGCCAAACTGGGTTTAACACTAGGGTAACAGGGCAGGTGAACACTTATGCAAACGGCACTCAACCATCACGCCGGGGCCGATTCCATCTGGGTTGTTGAAATTGATGGCACGTGTTTTCGCTGGTCGATCTGGGCAGATGACCACGGCATAGAGATCCACGTTCAGTTCCAGGAACTGGGAGGCACGCTGCTTGTTGTGAAGGGACTCATCTACGACCCCCTGCCAGCAGACTGGCGTCAGGGGGAACGGTTTTCCGGTGATGTAAGATTTACATCACTCCCCGACCAGAAGGTAATAGAACTCATCAGACTTGCGCTAAAACGTGGTTGGCGGCACGACATGGACGATCAGATTTTTAGGCTTTAGTGATTAGCCCAGGTTATCAACCTGAATGATTAACCTGAGTGATTAATCTGCCCAGGCGGTCTCAAGCTGGGCCAGCAGTTCTTCCTCGGTACCATTGTTGGTGATGACGACATCAGCACCCGCAGTTCGCTCTTCATTGGAGAGTTGGCTGTTCAGTCTGCCTTCAACGGCTTCCCGATCGACATTGTCGCGGGCCATGGCGCGGTTGATCGCAATTTCCCGGTCTACAACCAGCACCCAGATCGAATCGCCCAAGTCCTCCCAGCCAGCTTCAAACAACACGGCAGCCTCCAGCACAACGGTACCCTCTGGTTCGAGCACACCGTAGCTCTCGATCTCCATCTCGGCAATCCGGCGAATCTCCGGCCAGACGATATCGGTAAGGCGCTTCAACTGGTCAGGGTTGCCAAACACAATGCCGCCCAGCGTTCTGCGATCAATGTGGTTGTCGTCACCGACAACCTCTTCACCAAAAGCCTCGATCACTTTCAGGTAACCCTGTGTACCCGGTTCATAAACCCGGTGACCCAGTTTATCGGCGTCGATAACGTAGGCCCCCTTCTCTTCAAGAAACCTGGAAGCAGTCGATTTACCGGAGGCGAGACCGCCGGTCAGGCATATGGTTTTCATGGTTGATTCTCCGCGGCGCCGTGCCAACAAGTCTGGCAGTATACCCCACCTCAGCACTTCGGTATGCTGTCGGCAAAGGATACAAACCAGCCATATAGTTGAGGGAACAGTTATGAGCCAGGCGAAAGATGCTGCCATTGTCGGCATTCACGAATACCCGTCGCGGGATGTAGAAGGCACGGTCAGCCCCCTGCAGATCAAGGCCGAGTCAGCGGCCAGGGCACTGGCTGATGCGGGCCTGAATTTTTCTGACGTCGATGCCATCTATGACGCCGGTGATGGTGGCGGCATGAGCGGTCTTAACATCGCAGAATATTTTGGCTTGAAGCCAACGGTCATTGATACCACCAATGTTGGCGGTAGTTCATATGAATTCCATGCCGCACATGCCAAACGGGATATTGCTGACGGCAAGGCTCGCGTGGCCCTTTTGACTTATGGCTCTACCGCCCACAGCAACGCCAGAGCCATCGGTGTCGGCGGCCGCGGCGGTGGCGCCATGCACCCCGCTGACAACATGGATGCCTTTGCGGGCATGACGCTGATTGCCAACTATGCCATGGTCGCCCAGCGCCATATGTTTGAGTACGGTACCACCAGCGAGCAACTGGCAGAGATTTCGGTCGCAACGCGGCTTCACGCCATGCGTAACCCGGAAGCTGTCAAGGCTATGGAAGACCTGGAGTTTCTCGATATCAGGGAGACCACCATTGAAGATGTTATCAACTCCCGCATGATTGCTGACCCGCTGCATCTGCTTGAATGCTGCATGATTTCAGACGGTGGTGGTGCTGTGGTGATTGCTTCCCCCGAGGTCGCCAGAAACTGCGCCAAACCGCCGGTGTGGATCATTGGTAGCGGTGAAGCAACCAAGTACCCCGAGAACGGTGGTGACATCACTACCAGTGCAGCGGCACAGAGCGCACCCATTGCCTTTGGTGAAGCTGGCATCAAACCTGCCGAAATCGATATTGCGATGATCTACGATTCGTTCAGCATCACCGTACTCGCCCTGTTGGAAGACCTTGGTTTTTGCAAGAAAGGTGAAGGCGGCGCCTGGGTTGCCGGCGGCAGGCTACGCTTCGATCGCCCTGCGGATGGCCCTGCGCTGAACACTGACGGCGGTGGTCTGTCATCCAATCACCCAGGTATGCGGGGTATTTTCCTCCTGATCGAGGCGGCCCGGCAACTCCGCGGCGAATCCACTTCACAGGTGCCAGAGGCAAAGTTGGCCGTGGCTCACGGCAATGGTGGCATGCTCGGCAGCCGTCATGCTGCCGGTACTATCATCCTTGCGAGGGACTAATCATGAACGACATCAAGCGACCACTACCAAGAGCAGACGAATTCGACACGCGAGAGTTTTGGGCGGCAACCAAAGACAAGGAGCTAAAGTACCAGCAGTGCGCCAACTGCAATACGGTGGTGTTTTATCCACGGCGCCACTGCACCGGTTGCACTAGCAGCAGCCTTGTGTGGAAAACAGCCAGCGGCCGGGGTACCGTCTACACCTACAGCGTAGTGCGCCAGAGCTACCACCCGTTCTTCCGCAACAAGATTCCCTATGCAGTTGCCTGGATAGACCTGGACGAGGGCCCGCGCTTGCTGTCAAACGTGGTTGGTGTGGATGACCCCCTTGCCGACATCAAGATTGGCATGAAGGTGCAGGTAGAGTGGGAAGAGCATGAGGAGTTGAACATTCCGCTGTTTCGACCCGCCTGACAGCGAGCCGAAACAACAGCTGCCGACCTGGCAACCTAGGTCGGCAGACTCACTGTTGCTGTGCCAAACACCCGCGTTTCACCTTTCTCGTTGGCGACAGTCAGGTCAATCTCAACAATGCCTTCTTCTTCATTGATATCGGTGACTACACCGGTGATGGTGTGCTTGTCGTCGGCAATCACTGGCGCACGAAAGACAGTATCAATTGCTTTCACGTCCGCGGCAGGTGCCCAGTTATGAATCATGGCAACCAGGTAACCCTGACTTAACACGCCAGGAATCATGGCTGCCTGCAGCCCCTCCTTGCGCGCATCTTCATGACTGGCAAATCGACCACCAGTGCCTGTACCCCAACCGATAAGCTGCGCAAATGCCGCACCCGTTTCCAGCCGCGTATCAGGCTCAAATGCCGGCAGATCCTCACCAAACTCTACGTCTTTAACAGTTTCTACAGCCATCAGCTTTTCTCCCGCATAACCATTCTGCTATCCGCGTTGGCCACGTGCTCGCCGTCCTCGGTGAAAAACGCAAGACGGGAAACCGTAAACACCATACGTCCCGAGCGGCCCGTCTTGGTGTAGATATCGTGAATATGGGTCCGGCCCACCAGCTTGACCGGTGGCCTGATCGGCTTCAGGCACTCAACGCCTTTACCTGCATCCATGCCAATGCCAAACCGCGGATACCCTTCTGGCAAGCTGCGTCGACCTGACAGGCAGGCCACGTAGGTAGGGGGTGCCTGAAAGTCCGGGTGGTCGGGATCGAGGAATCGCTCTCCCGTCTCACCACAATACCGGGCGTATTCCGCCGTTACCTTCGGATCTATCTCGAAAGTCACCTCGTCAAAATCGTGGTTCAGAAACTTGTCGCGTGCTTCCTGGATATCAATATCAATTTCTTCTTCTGCCACTTTTCCCTCGTCCCTTTTTGTCAAAATTTTTAGTCAGATTTTTTGTCGAACAGCGAGCATCAGCATCTGTTTCAGCTGGCATGCTTCAGGTTAACTGCCTCAAATTCGCCAGCCTTAAGCGCCGCTACCAGTTCGCTCTCATTGTTGATGGCATGTGGAAAGCGAGTTGCGCAACGGCCAATGTGGCTGACGATATGGGAGTCGCTGCCGCCAATACCACGATAACCAAGTTGCTTTGCATTATCGATTGCAATCTGGTCCTCGTTCTCCCGACTGCCGCCATTGTAGATTTCAACAATGTTTACGCCATCAGGCACGCCCAGTTCTTCGGTGTGCGCAAACATGCCGACCCGCGGCCTGCCCGGATGGCAGGGAGCCGCAACCGCGCCATGGCGCCCTGCCGCGGCGATCACATCAGCGAGAGACAACTGAATATTGGCAAAGTCGAATTCTTCATAAAGTGCCGGTGTCACACCAAAGACCAACACATGACCGTACTCTGTTTCAACCTCAGCACCCTTGAGAATACAGAGATCAAACTTTTCAGCCAGAGCGGAGTAATCTGATTCAAAATCAAATTGGCGGTGTTCGGTCAGCACAAAGCCATCAATCGGCAGATTCTTCGAGCGAATCCACTGGCAGTAGTTTTCGACCTTGGCGCGACCGTCGTCTGATTTTATCGAATGTGTGTGCAGATCAAGTAACACAAATAACTCCTGGAATAGCTCCGGAAACAACTCCCGGTAAATGGCTGGACAACGCTGCCACAGACACCGTCGCCGTGCAAGTTTTTCATTTTACATCAACGGGTTAGCAAAGAGTTAGATGGACCGGCGCAATGCGTGCATGTGGCACGACGCCGTGATCCGTCAACTGCAGTATCTGAATACTCATACTGCTTGCTTCAACCTCAAGCGTACCGATTGTACCAAGTCGCAGCGACTGGTTCTGCGGCAGCGTAGGTGAACCGGGATTAATGCACACCAGATCGCCCACCCGGTGGATACACTCCAGGTGGGTATGACCGTAAATCACCACGTGAGGCGCCGATGTAAAGTGACGGTCCACGTACCCATCAAGGTGTTCAGGCGATTTGCGTTCGGGCGATGGAAAACGATGAATCATCCCGAGCATCAGGTCGCCAGCCGGCAACAGCCAGGTATCCTGCAGGCGCTCATCCACAATGCCCACGTCACCGTTGCCCGCTGCCACATAGGTTGGTGCTATCTCCTGCAGTCGATCAACAATCTCCAGCGTATGCAGGTCACCGGCGTGGAGGATCAGGTCAACATCTTCAAACGCTGAAAAAACCTGCGGCCAGAGTTCCCGTATGGCGCCTGGCATATGCGTATCTGCAATGAGACCTATCTTCATATCGCGACAATAGATTGGCTGGACGCCGCAGAATACCACACAACAGGTGCCTCGCTCGCGCCAAAGGTGTACCCTCACGCCAGACAATGGCGAGACAGGAGAGGAAAATGCCAGCAGGCAAAACAATAGTGATTACTGGCGCCGGCAGCGGTCTTGGAGAGGCCTGGGCCCACGGCTTTTTGGCCGATGGTGCACGGGTGATTGCGGCTGACCTGAACCCGGCAAAGTTTGCTGAACTGGAAGGAATGGGTGCGTTGACTATCAAAACGGATGTGTCTGTTGAAAGCGACGTCCAGGCCATGATTGATTTTGCCATCAAGGAAACCGGGCGTATTGACGCGCTGTTCAACAACGCGGGCATCGGTATGAATCGCTATTTTATGAACGTCCCACCCGGCGAATTCGAGCAGCATGTGGCAATTCACCTGTTTGGTATGGTCTACGGCATGCGCGCCGCCCTGCCCCATATGCAAGCCCAGGGATATGGTCGGATCATCAATACAATCTCCCGTGCCGCCGAGATCGCGGGTACACGTAATGCGGCCTACTCGGCGGCAAAAGCCGCCATGTGGGCGACATCAAAGTCCGTTGCTGCCGAATTCCCCGATGAGGACATACTCATCAACATGATTATTCCCGGCCCCACCAACACGGCAATATGGGGGCGTGATATGCCCGACATGCAATCCGCAGACGTGACCTACCCCACCGCTAGAATGTTGGCCACGCTACCCGCCGATGGACCACGCGGCAAGGTGTTCTGGGATGAGAAGGAATATCCAATATTCAAAGGGCTGTATCAATGACGGAACCGGCGGCGGACCCGGTGACGGACCTGGTAACAGAATCCCTGATGATAGCGGCAGAATATGCTGGCGATATCTCTGAGGCCGTGTACGCAGCTTACTTTGAACGATGTCCGGGCTCTGAGGCACTGATGTCTCACATCGACCACCTGGTCCGCGGCAAGATGTTGGAGGAGGTCTTTCGGCTGATCATGCTGGAGAGTTACGCAGACGAGTCCAATTACCTTAACTTTGAGGTCAGCAATCACAAACTCGCTTACAACGTTGAACCGCATATGTATGCCAACCTGCTCGCCGCGCTCCAGGAGACCGTAAAAAACGCTGCAGGTGACGCCTGGACCCCCAAGATGGAGACTGCCTGGCTGGAACGCACTGACGCACTGACGCAGGAAATTCAGTTGAGG